>JASHTN010000417.1 GCA_030040525.1 Gammaproteobacteria bacterium
GCGAAGCGGGCCGCCGACCGGCTGCGCCGCATCCCGGCGCAGTAGGGCCCGCCAGGCCCCTTCCCGGGGGAGAGCGTGACGCGACTTAAGGTCACCGAGATCTTCCATTCCCTGCAGGGCGAGGCGGACACGAGCGGCTTTGCTACCGTGTTCATGCGCCTGACCGGCTGTCCGCTGCGCTGTCAGTACTGCGACACCGCCTACGCCTTCTACGGTGGCGAGTGGTGGGAGGTCGAGACCATCGTCGCGCGCGTGCGCGAGCTCGGGGCACGCTACGTGTGTGTGACGGGCGGCGAGCCGCTCGCGCAGAAAGGCTGCCTGGTGCTGCTCGAGCGGCTGTGCGAGGCAGGGCTGCGCGTGTCGCTCGAGACGAGCGGTGCCATGGCGCTCGCCGAGGTCGACCCGCGCGTCGTCAAGGTGGTGGACGTCAAGACACCCGGCTCGCACGAGGAGCGGCGCAACCGCTACGAGGAGCTGCCGCGGCTCAATGCGCAGGACCTGGTCAAGTTCGTCATCTGCAGCCGCGCCGACTATGAGTGGAGCCGCGAGAAGCTGCGCGAGCTTTCGCTGCCGGCCGGCTGCACGGTGCTGTTCTCTCCGAGCCACGAGCAGCTGCCGGCGCGCGAGCTTGCAGACTGGATTCTGGAGGATCGCCTGCCGGTGCGCTTCCAGATCCAGCTGCACAAGTACCTCTGGGGCAATGTGCCCGGAAAGTGAGCCCGAGAGGCGCCGCCAGTGCCAGCTTCCGACCCCTCATCCGCACCGGCCGCGGTCGTGCTGCTCTCCGGAGGCCTCGACTCGGCGACGGCGCTCGCGATCGCGCACGAGCG
The DNA here is from genome assembly GCA_030040525.1 of Gammaproteobacteria bacterium. Classification (GTDB taxonomy): domain Bacteria; phylum Pseudomonadota; class Gammaproteobacteria; order Steroidobacterales; family Steroidobacteraceae; genus 13-2-20CM-66-19. Next base: position 831 of record JASHTN010000417.1, read on the forward strand.
GGGGTTCACCTGTCACGCCCTGTCGGTCGACTACGGCCAGCGCCACGCGGCGGAGCTCGCTGCGGCGCGACGCGTGGCGCGCTCGCTCGGGGCGCGCGAGCACCGGGTGATGCGCGTCGACCTCGCCGGCATCGGCGGCTCGGCGCTCACCGACCCGTCGATCGCGGTGCCCGAGCAGCCGACCGCCGCCATCCCGGTGACCTACGTGCCGGCGCGCAACACCGTCATGCTGGCTCTCGCGCTCGCTTGGGCCGAGGTGCTCGAGGCGCGCGACCTGTTCATCGGCGTCAACGTGCTCGACTCGAGCGGCTACCCCGACTGCCGCCCCGAGTTCATCGACGCCTTCGCCGCGCTGGCTGCGCTCGCCACCCGCGCCGGAGTCGAGGGGCGGCCGTGCCGCGTGCACGCGCCGCTGATCAAGTGGAGCAAGGCGCAGATCATCCGTGAGGGTGTGCGCCTCGGCGTCGACTACGCGCAAACTGTCTCGTGTTACCAGGCGGACGCGAGCGGTGCAGCCTGCAGCCGCTGCGATGCCTGCCGGCTGCGCCGTGCGGGCTTCGAGGCCGCGGGCGTTCCCGATCCGACCCGCTACCGGAGCGGGCCGCGCTAACCGTTCGGCCTCGGCCGGCGGGCGCGCATCGCGCACAGCGCGATCGTGAAAGCTACGGGCCGCAGATGTGCGTGGCACGTCGAGCGACAAACCAGAGCTCCCAGTGCGCGCACGATAGTCATCTTCGGGGACAGCGTGACTCTCACTAACGGGATAACTGCGCAGGCGTCGCGGACGGGGCGACCACGTCGCGTCTCGAATTCAGCGCGAAGACGATCGCCAGAGTGAGCAGCACGGGAATCGCGATCAACAGTGCCGCGGCGACACGAATCAGGACGCGCATGGCACGCCTCCCTGTGAGTCGAGCAAAGATGCTTGCGGGAGTCTCATGCCCAACAGCGTAGGTTCGCTCGGCGGAGAGACCAAGCCGCGGATCAGGCATGCAGCGTTTCGCCGCAGGAAACAACTGGGCGCGACCCTCTCTCGAGCGATCCAGACAGCCGTTCTTGACCGAGGGAGCCCCGCTCTCCACGCCGAAGGCGGCTGCGCTCCCGATGTCCGTGGAACGCACGCGGGGCGCACACTCCGTCCGAGGGTGGATGCTGCGTTTCCCGGCGGTAAACGCCGCGGCGACCTGTAGTATCATGCCGCCCCCGCGGCCGGTCGCTTCGCGCAGCAGCGACTACCGCCCGCCGTATCGGGCTCGCTGGGGCGTTAGCTCAGTCGGTAGAGCATCGGACTTTTAATCCGCTGGTCGACGGTTCGATTCCGTCACGCCCCATATTATCAATGAGTTACAGCGTATATCGTTAGGATGCGGTAAGCATTTTATGCTATATTCTGCTAGTCAGAATCGATGAGAAATAGCTGTCATGGCTTCAAGCTACACGCTCGGTGACCACTTCGAGGCGTTCATCAAACAGCAGATCGAGGGCGGCCGCTACGCGTCAGCGAGCGAAGTCGTTCGCGATGGACTGCGACTCCTTGAAGAGGAACAGCAGCGCCGTGAGGCGGTGCTCAATCGACTGCGCGGCGAGGTCGAAAAAGGTCGGCGGAGCGGCAGGCCAAAGCTCGCGACCGAAGTCCTGGATCGTCTCGAGCGCAAGTACGTGAAGATGGGCAAAGGCTCCAGGAAGTGAATGAGCGTCTACTTCACGCCGCAGGCGGAGTCCGATCTGGAGGAAATTGGCGACTACATCGCGCTCGATAATCCCGAGCGGGCGCTGATTTTCATCCAGGAGGTCCGCCAGCACTGCGAGCGGATAGCCGAGGGCTCCATGCGCTACGTCGCACGGCCTGAGCTGGGCGAGGCCATCCGCGTCTGCCTACATGGGAACTACCTGATCGTGTTCGAGCCCTATGCCGACGGGGTGCTCATCGTGCGCGTGCTCCAGGGTGCTCGGAATCTCCCCGGGATCTTCGGCGGTTCCTGAGATGCACGACCTTCGCCGCGGCGTAGGCTCAACACCCGCATGAGGAGGGCCCTGTCCCGGGATACGCGTCCGCTTCCAACCCGGTCGAGACGGTGACGTTTCGGAACTCCGGCCATTCGGGAAGGCCGGACCGGACATTCCCGGCGTGCTTGAGCGAGGAGTAATGGTGATAGTACCCCCGATTTGCACCCGACTGCCTATGGTTCCAACCGGGATATGCGAAGGTAATGGGGAAAAGATCGCTCGCTGCGCTCATGCGCTCACTCCAACCGTGGCACAGCCACGCTTCAACGCTCGCTCCAACCAATGAGTCCGGAAGCTTGCAGCCGTGCACAGTTGTGCCGCGCGAAGAAATCAGGCTCGCCATAAGGTCTGTTCTGCAGCGCCCATACTATTGAGGTATCCCCGCTGTACGGGGGCCAGTGGATCTTGTTGCGACCGTTAGGGTCGCCCATGCGTGCGAATGCGGTCCAGTATCCGCGTATTAGTGCGGACAAATTCGCCGCTCGTCCCGCAAGTGCCGCATGGTCTTGATTGCCGTTGAATACATACGACTCCTCGGACGTATGGTAGGGAGCGTTCGGCAGCTCCGTGACCGCCGGCAGCGGTTCCTCCTGTACCGGATCGGGTTCGGCGAACTCGTAGCCGTACACAATTGTGTACTTGCTCATGGCACGGCGGGCAAGCTCCGCATCGCAGGCAAAGATGACGTCAGTCACCAGCTGGCTTTCCGCCGCAGCTGGATTAGGGAAATGTGCGGTCGGATACTGAGAGAGGGCCGCAGGCACATCGATGTGGAGCCATGGCAGGCCGGCGAGCCGCTCGATGTCGGCGCGATAATCCTCCTCGGTCATCCGCCGGCCGCGCATACTCTCGAACAATGCCGCGTGGAAATGTCCCTCCTCGGCATTGGAGCCGATCATGACTGGCACTTGCCTGAAAGCGCCGGTCATAAATGCGACCAGGGGATCCATTGGCAGCAAGGAATCATCCAGCACGTAAGAAAATCCGAGCGGCTCCTTCAGGAGGGTTGCGACGGGCGCCGCGCGCAGGCACGCCGCCATGTCAACTGCATGAGCGCAACCGATGTCCGGGAGCAGTTTTTCGATGGTCTGCTGCTCCGCGCTGGCGCGCGTGAGGGGATGAGCGATCACGGGACTCTCGGCGATTGCGCGCTGAAACAGATTCTTCGATGCCGGAGACGCCAGCAGCGCCAACACCGCCGCACCGCCCGCCGACTCGCCAAATACGGTTACCGCCGTCGGGTCGCCGCCGAAGGCCGCGGCGTTACGCTGCACCCAGCGCAGGGCTTCCTGTTGATCGCGCAGGTGATAGTTCCCCGAGCGCTCGTTGTCTTCTTCCCCATCCAGCGACGAGGACACCAGAGAACCCAATAATCCCAGTCGGTAGTTGATCGTCACCAGAACGACGTGATTGTCGCGAACCAGACGCTGCCCATCGAAGAACGGCGAGCCGCCGTAGCCCTTATCTCCGCTGCCGTGTATCCACACCATTACGGGCCACTTTCCACCTGCATGCATAGACGGGGCCCAAACATTGAGGAAGAGGCAGTCCTCTCGGTCACTCGGCTTACCGATCGCCGATCCGGGTGTCTGCGGACAGGCCGGCGCTTCGTGTGTCGCTTCAAGGATTTCAGTCCAGGGAGCATGCGGCCGTGGCGGCCGGAACCGCAGGGCCCCAACCGGCGCTGCGGCGTAGGGAATGCCTGTGAAAACATGCACGCCCTTCTGCTCGCGACCCCGCACAGGGCCTTCCGCTGTCTGTACCAGCGGCGCTGCAGCGACTGTGCTCAGCAGCGCCCATGTGGCGGCCATGCCTGAGATCTTGGTTATGCCTATTTGTGTCAGCGAATGCATCACAGGACAGTCTAGCGGCCACCGCATTCGGTCCGCGAATGACCGCTTCGGAGCAAGGTGAACTCCCGCCGCGAATGACCGCAGTTGGCCGGTCAGCGCCCCCGAGAGCCGCTGACCGGCCGATGCGCTTACACCTCGGTTTGCTCGGCCATTTCCAATGCATCATCGACTTCGATCCCGAGGTACCGAACAGTGCTCTCGAGCTTTGTATGTCCGAGTAGCAGCTGCACGGCGCGGAGGTTCTTGGTCCGACGATAGATCAGAGAATGCGTGCCGTAAGCGGCAGGATCAAGCCCAATCTCCCTCACCCAACCGCGGACGATCCGAGCGTATTGGCGGGTCGAGAGGTGTGGCCTTGCACGCAATCGACTGGGGAACAAGAAGGCCTCGGAGCGAAGACGGGCTTGGCCGATCCAAGAAGACAGGGCTTCTCGGGTCTGTTCTGTAATTTCGAACTGGACGGGCCGATGAGTCTTCTGCTGCATGACGATGGCCCGGCTTGCCACCCGCTCCCCATGCGTGACATCCCGGACTCGGAGCTTTACGAGATCGCAGGACCTGAGCTTGCTGTCGACGGCGAGGTTGAACAGAGCGAGTTCGCGAGTCCGCGAGTCCGCTCGACCAGCTGCAGTCGAACGCGGATCGCCCAGATGTCCTTAAGACGCAGAGGTGCCTTCTGGCCGACGAGCTTGCCCTTGTTCCAAGGCTCTCGGCGTGCCGTGAAATCGGTGGTTTGTTCCATGGCAATCTCCTGGTTTGAGTGCCCCCGGGATGATTGCGCATGGACCATTAAAAGACTACATTCAGTCTGCTTAAAGAGGAGGAGAGACGATGCGTTATTCGACCCAGATCAAGCCGATCAGTTATCTGAAGGCCAAGGCGGCCGACGTTCTCAGCGAACTCGCGAAGCATCGTAAGCCCCTGATCATCACTCAAAACGGCGAGGCCAAAGCCGTCATTCAGGACGTCGCCTCCTATGAGGAGACACAGGAGACCCTTGCCCTGCTGAAAATCCTCGCCCTCGGCAGCCAGCAGGTGGAGAGGGGTGAGATAACTCCAGTCACCGACGTCGTGAAGCGGCTGCGCTCGCAGGAAGCCAGCCCCTGATGGCCCACGAAGTCGCGTTGACTAAGGACGCGGAACGGGACCTCGAGGACATCTACCGCTACATTGCCGAGCATGATTCCCGTGCCAGCGCAGACCACGTTCTCGAGCGACTTCTTCAGACGACGGACAGTCTCAGATCGACTCCCGACCGGGGGTCCCCGCCAAGAGAACTCCTCTCCCTCGGAATCTCCGAATACCGCCAAGTGTTTTTCAAGCCCTATCGATTGATCTACCGCGTGCACGCGCAGCAGGTGGTCATCTACGTTATCGCCGACAGTCGGCGTGATATGCAGTCTTTGCTCGCGCGCAGACTGCTGGGCAGTTAGCGACCCATCCCAGACAGATCCCGTACCCCAAAAGGAGACGTACAGATCCACGGGAGCAGACATACCGAGCGTCGTTCAAAACCCTTCACCGATCGGTTTGCCGATGGCTAACAGAACGCGTGGCGTGTCCGCCGGTAATTTGTGTGTGCCGCGAGGGCGAAAGGTTCAGATGACGTAAATGATCGCGGCGATTGGGACTCCTGCCACCAATCATTGCGAAACTTAAACCACTTCGGCCCTCACGGCGTTGTTTTCTTATAGCGCTCGAAGAAGGCCAGAGTGCGAGCGATCATGTCGTGCTCGTTCAGTGTCATGGCGTGTGTGTCGCCTTCGTACACGTGCAGCTCATAAGGTGTATGCGCCGCGGTGAGACCCCGCGCCACGTCCAGTGCGTCCTGTGGATCAACGCGCCAGTCGTCGGTGCCGTGGAAGATGATGGTCGGCACCTTGATCTCGTTCGCCCACAACGCTGCCGAGCGCCGGTCGAGCGCGGCCTTGGGGTCGATCCGGTATTCGGGCACAAGTTCCTTGTACACATCCTCCATGTCAGGCCTTTCGGAGAGTTCACGGTGCTCGTCGGCTGAGCCCGCGCGAATCGCCATGGCGCGCAGAGGAAAGCCACTGCGGGCGAGCATATAGCTCTCCATGCCGCCACGAGAACCGCCAAACATAAAGATGTTGCGCATGTCGACATAGCCCAGCCGACGCGCGAGTGGAAGCAAAGACCAGACATCGTCGAGATCAGCGCCGCCGAACCCATCCTGGCCTTCGCTGCCCGGCGCGCCCCGGTATTGCGACGCCAATACGACGTAGCCGGCCTTCAGGAAATCGTGCCAGCCCCAGTACAACCAGGGCGACATGGTGCCGAAATCCCGGTTCCCCCCACGATTGGCGATTAGCAGCGGGAACGATTTGCCCGTCGTGTCGATGGGTTTCCAGATCAGGCCAGCAATGACGAGGCCGCCACTGGCATAGCTGATCTTCCGGCACTCGAAGCCGGCGTAGGCAATGTGTTCGGCAAACTCTGCTGGTGTCGCGAGGGCCGCCTGGAGGCGTGCTTCGCTGATCGCCGGCATGACGATATGTTCCTCGGCGGCACGCTTGCGCTCCTGGTCGAGGTCACGCCGGATCGCCGCGACGTAATCGGCGTGGCGAACGGTGTCGCGGTGTGGACAGGGCTCGGAGGAAAGCAATGTGCCATCTTTTGCATTGGTGCTGGCTTGCAGCACGGCCGGGAAGAATGCAGCGTAGGAGAGCAGCATCATCGCGATTTCCCGGAACGGCATGGCGGGCTCCTCGTGGCGGCGCGGCTACGCAGTTTGCACCAAAACCAGTAACGCCACTCACGAATGACCGGTCTCGGGAGATCCGTGTAGGTAGTCGGAACGACGGCTCATGGCCGGCTACTGCCGGTGAGCGCCCGCAATGCCTTTCTCGCCGTGTTGACCGGAAAAACGCTTCGATGACACGCTGCGCCATGCCCGTGAGCTTAGCAGTCAGGATCGGTGTCGCGCTGGCGACGCTCCTCCTCACGGCCGCGGGCGCGCCGCTCGAACCGAACGCGGAAATCCTTAAGAACTGGCTCTCGACGTTCAATTCAGGTGACAGCAAGGGACTGGAAGAATTCCAGGAGCGGTACCTTGGCGATTCGGATATTCGTTTCGCGCGCGATAGCCGGGAGGAGTCAGGTGGCTTCGACCTGATTCGCATCGAGTCGGATGAGCCGCTCAAGCTGACGGCGCTCTTGCGTGAGCGCAACTTCCCCTCGATCTGGCGCCTCACGATTGCCCGTGAGGACGTGAATGCCCCGAAGCTGAGAACTTTGCGCTACCAGGCGCTGCCGATGACGCAGTCCGAGGCGCTCGCATCGCTCACGGGGTTTGCTGATCGGCTCGCCGCTGCGGATGAGTTCTCGGGCGTAATCGCTGTCTCGCAGCATGGCCGGCTGCTACTCAAGCGCGCCTGGGGGCTCGCCGATCGGGAGCGCGGGACGCCAGTAAAGCTCGACACCCCCTTTCTCTTCGCCTCCCAGGGAAAGATGTTTACCGCCGTCGCGGTGTTTCAACTCGTCGAGAAGGGTCGGGTCTCGCTCGATGATCCGATCGGCAAGTACCTGACTGACTACCCCAACGCCGAGATGGCTCGCAAGGTGACAGTGCGGGAGTTGCTCGGCCACCAGGGTGGTACTGGCGACATGGGCATTCTGGAGCCCGGGGACGCGGACAATCGCGCGCGAGTCCATAGCATCAATGACATCATCAAACTCAACGGCTTGCGCGGCCCCGCCTTCGAGCCCGGCACCCGCGTCGACTACTCAAACTACGGGTATCTGCTTCTCGGGGCCCTCGTCGAGCGGGTCACCGGCGAGTCTTACTACGACTACGTCGAGAGACACATCTTCAGGATCGCCGGCATGGCGCATACGAGCTATCCGCTGCGCCAGAACATGCGGCGTATCGCCATCGGCTATACGACCGACGATGGCAAGCCCCTGCACCGGAGCACCGACTGGCTTCCCTGGCGCGGGACGCCGGCAGGGGGCGGAGTCTCGACTGCCGAGGATATGCTGCGGTTCATCGCCGCCCTGAATGCCGGCAAGCTGATTTCACACGAGATGCTCGCAATCGCGACGGCGCGGCAGCCGCACAGGCACGGGTTTGCCTACGGGTTCATTTCATCCGCGGTCGACGGTTTTCCATACTGGGGCCACGGCGGAGGGGCGCCCGGAAACAGTCTCGTGCTTGATTACTATCCGGTGACCGACACGACATTCATCTGCATGAGCAACCGCGATCCAATCGTTTGCGACCGCCTCGCGTTCAACTATCTCTTTCGTGCGCCACGAACCTGACCACCGCTGGAATTCCGCCCGCCACTTAGCGGCCGCTCAAGGGCGATCAAGCGGACATTGCCCGCACCGTCGGCCGATCTCGGCCAAACTTAGCCACTTGAGCTAAGCTTCTGCCCACGGAGGCGGTGAGAAGACCTCCGGCGACCTGTTAGGGGCGATCCCACCGTGACTGAGCCATCGCACCCGGTATTTCTAAGCTACGCCTCGCAGGATGCCGAGGCAGCCCAGAAGATCTGCGAGGCACTGCGCGCGGCGGGCATCGAGGTCTTTCTCGATCAGAGTGAGCTGCGGGGCGGGGACGCGTGGGATCAGAAGATCCGTCACGAGATCCACGACTGCGCGCTTTTCATTCCGATTGTCTCCCAGCACACCCAGGAGCGGCTCGAGGGCTATTTTCGGCACGAGTGGAAGCTCGCCATCGAGCGTACGCACCACATGGCCGAGCAGATGCCCTTCCTGGTACCGGTCGTCGTTGACGGTACGGGCGACAGGGAAGCCTTTGTCCCGGATGCGTTTCGGGCGGTGCAATGGACGCGCCTGCCCGGAGGCGAGACCCCTCCGGCCTTCGTCGAACGCATCAAGCGCCTGCTGTCCCCGGAGCTGTCGCCGATGAGCGCAGTGTCGGGTGCCGCACCGGGACTCAGGGAGCCGCTGCGCGTCACCTGGCGGTCAAAGCCGGCGCTGCTCGCGATCGTTGCCGTCTTCGCAGCGCTCGCGTACCTCTTTGCTGACAAGCTCTGGATCTCGAAGCACCTCACGCCGGCCCCCGCCGCATTCGCCCCGCCGCCGCACTCGATCGCGGTGCTGCCGTTCGTGAACCTGAGTGGAGACAAGGATCAGGAATACTTCTCCGACGGCCTCACGGAGGAGCTGCTCAACTCACTCACCGAGATCAACGAGTTGCAGGTCGCCGCGCGTACCTCAGCGTTCTCATTCAAGGGGACGAACACCGATATCGGCACGATCGCGCGGAAACTGAACGTGGGCGCGGTGCTGGAAGGGAGCGTGCGGCGCTCCTCGAACACTCTCCGCATCACCGCGCAGCTGATCAATGCGGTCACGGGCTTTCACCTGTGGTCGAAGACCTATGACCGGGACTTAGGGGATGTGCTCAAACTTCAGACCGAGATTGCCACCGCTGTGGCCAGTGCACTGAAAGTGACGCTCCTCGGAGATGTCGCGGCCAAAGTCGAGCTCGGCGGGACGCGCAACCCGGCCGCCTTCGATGCGTATCTGCGCGGGGCCAAGGCGTTGAACTCGAGGCACGAAGCCAAAGACGTCCCTACCGCGATTGCCGCGTACACGGAAGCGATTCGCCTCGACCCGCACTATGCGCTCGCGTTCGCCGGCCGATCGCTTGCCCTTTCGGTTGTCGCCGCGGAGGCCGAGAGCGTAGCGGCGGCGCGTGAAGGCTTTGACAAGGCGCAGGCGGACGCGCGCCAGGCGCTCGCGCTCGCGCCGGATTTGGCCCAGGCCCATCTCGCCTTGGCGGAGGTTTCGGAATTTGGAAACCTCGACTTCACGCAGGCGAATGAGGCGTACGAGCGGGCCCTGGCGCTCGCACCGGGCAACGCCCAGGTTTTGCGACTAAGCGGTGGATTTGCAGCCGTCATGGCGCACTTCGATGCGGGCATTGCCGCCGCGCGCCGCGCGGTCGTGCTCGACCCGCTCGCGCGCCAAAGCCATTCCGTGCTCGGCGGGGCTCTGTATGCGGCCCGCCGCTATGAGGAGGCGTTGGCGGCTTGGGCAGAAGTCATCAGTCTTGCCCCCGACTTCAAGGCGACCTACTCATCGCGCGGGTTCGCCTATTACGCGCTCGGGGAGCTTGAGCGCGCGCGCACCTCATGCGAGACGCAGCCGGACGACTGGGGGAGTCAATGGTGCCTCGCGATGGTCTACGACAAGCTCGGTCGGCACGCGGATGCGGAAGCCGAGCTTGCGAAAATGAAGGCAGCAGCGGGCGATGCCGGGGCGTACCAGTACGCCACGATCTATGTGCAGTGGGGAAACAAGGGCCAGGCACTCGAATGGCTCGAGACGGCGCTGCGGCTGCGTGACTCGGGCCTGGTGTTTGTGAAGACCGACCCGCTCCTGGACCCCTTGCGCAAGGAGACGCGCTTTCAGGCGATTGAGCGGGAGTTGAGGTTCCCCAGCTAAATGGCGGCGCAATTCCTTCGGTCACTCGACGATACTTCCAACGTCCGCAATGTAGAAACTTGAGCGTTCTGCTCGAGTGGCCGGAGTTGGCCGACTGTCGACACTTTGACTCGCGCCAGATCTAATGGCGCCGCACCCCTCAGATGCTCATCTGCTCCCGGAAGAGCCGGGCTTGCCGTCGCGAGATCTCGACCTCAGGCCCGCCTCCCCGCAAAGTAACATCAAGCCGGCCGTTGATCCCCGGGTTAACTTTCTCGATGAAGTCGAGGTTGATGATCTGCGACCGGTTGGCGCGAAAGAACCGTTTGGGGTCCAAGCGTTGCTCGATGGTGCTGAGGGGGCGTCCGATCAGCGGATGCAGGTTGCCCCACCAGAGGCGCACGTAATTGTTCTCCGCGCTCACTAGACAGACCTCCCGCAACGGGACGAACCAGCAGCGCGGACCGTCCTGCACGAACAGCTGTTCCAGTACATTTCGCTGGTTAGTCACCGGGGCGCTGGCGTCTCTGACCTTCAGCAATGCGGCCGCGAGACGCTCGGGTTCGATAGGCTTCAGCAGATAGTCCAGCGCATTGACCTCAAAGGCCTGCACCGCGTGTTGGTCGTACGCGGTCGTGAAGATCACGCGCGGGACACGCTCGAGGCGCGCGAGCAGGTCGAAGCCGCTGCCACCCGGCATCTTGATGTCGAGGAACAGCAGATCGGGGGAGAGCGCCTCTATCCTCGGGACAGCCTCGTCGATGTTTGCGGCCTCGCCCACGATCTCAAGCCACGCGAAGTCAGCGAGTAGCCGGCGCAATTCGCGTCGGGCGAGCGCCTCGTCGTCGATGACCATGGCCTTCACGGCGGCAACTGGAGGCTCACACGCGCCAAGGCCCGCGCCGGGTGCGACAGGTCAAGCTCCAGCGTCGCCTCTGGGCCGAATAGCAGGTCTAGGCGCTTCCGGGCATTGGCGATCCCGATACCCTCCGGTGTGCGGCGCGCACGCGGCTCAGGGCGCGGATTCTCCACCTCGAGGACTAGCGCGGCGCCGGCCGTCCACGCACCGACGCGCAGAAGCCCGCCGTCGGGAAGTTCCGCGATGCCGTGCTTGATGGCATTCTCCACGAGAGTCTGCAGCATCATGACCGGGATACGTACCTCGCGTGCCTGCGAGGTAACGCTGATCTCGACTCGCAAGCGTTCGCCCAGACGCAGCGCCTCGAGGGCCAGGTAGTCCTCCACGGTGGCGAGCTCCTGCGCCAGAGTGACCAGCTCGCCCTGCCCGGAGCCGAGTGTATACCGCAATGTGCTGGCCAATTGAGTCACCGCACTCTGTGCGCGCCCTGGTTCATCCGCTATAAGCGCGCGCACGGCGTTCAGCGCGTTGAAGAGGAAGTGCGGATTCAGCTGCGACTTGAGGAGCCGCAGCTCAGAGGCCTGCAGCGCGCGTCCCAGTTCCGCTTCGCGCAGTGCCCGCGACTTGTGCTCACGAACCGCCAGCACGCCAAAGTAGCATCCGTTCCAGAGCAGGAATACAACCGCCAGGTCGAGCGCCTCGATCAGGAAGGGGGCGAGCGGCCCCCATCCGGGCGGTATCGGTTGGCTCTGCGCTGAGGCAACTCCCAGCAAGGTCGGCGGCACAGCGGCGAGTAAGCCGAGCAGCAGGCTCGCGGCAAGAATCCGTGGGATGCGCTTGCTCAGGCGCATCCCACGCCATTTGCGCTGGCGCATGAACAGACGCAGCCCATGACTGAGTCCGATGCCGAGGGCCATTACCAGCCCCGCGCCGGTCGTGGCGCGCAGCCAGGACAGCTCGCCAAGGAGTGCCGGGGAAAAACAACTAGCCAAGCCGTAGAGTCCCCACCCGGCAACCTGGCATACCCAGTAGGCGGGCGGTGCGGGGGGCACGGAACTTTCAGTGTTCATGAGCCGCTAGTAGGTCACTCGGAAACACGGACGCGCGGCGGTCGCTGCGATCGGTGCACAGAATCCGGACCCGCTTCGGAGAATCCTGACACGGACTGGCCGGCGTCCGTATCCTCTAGCGGCTCCGTGATACAAGACCACTCGACAGCGGTGGCTTGTTCTTCGCGTTGTATACGGCGGACAACTCGGGCTGGTCAATCTTGATCACTGCATCTGCGATTGCATCGCGCACGCAACGAGCTTTGTCTGCGTCCGTTGCGAACGGTATATAGGAGCATACGATTTGAGCCGCCGCCAGGATGCGCTTGTAGAGCACATGCGCATCGGGTGGGTTAGATATATTGAGATCCGCAAATTTCACGGTGCGGCTTGCGGGGCTGGGGTCCGCTGCGGAAACAATGCTTGGGCTCAAGGCAAGGAGGACGGAGAGCCCGAGGGTGACAAGCCTGGGAAGGCCGGTAGAGGAGTTTGAAGGGTTCATGAAGATCTCCTTGGACTGTCGAATCGCGGCATCGATCCTGCTGTCCATCTGACTCATTGCCGGACTGCGGCGACACGCGTGCCAGGTGTCGGAGATCCTGCATGCATCTAAAACGTCTGGCTCCTGGTTTGGGGTGAACGGTCCGCAAGCGCAACCGAACGGTCGCAGTGAGAGACGAGAGTCGGGGCGTCCGCCGGCTCACGCTATCCGTTTTTGATGCGTTGGGACTATCACCGGGCCCTCGCTAGAGGCCGGCTCCGGTCGTCAGCAGCGGGAGGAGCAAAGCCGCTGGTGGTTTTCCCGCCGCTTCGCGAATGACCGCTCTCGAGAAAAGTGTACGAGTGGTTGGAATGACGGCTTCTGGCCGACTTCGGCCGGACCGCCGCGTTGCTGACGTTCGGCGTGCGCGTGTGTCGGCTGATCGTTCAGTGCAAATCCAGTGCACTGAATAACTCGACGGCACTCCATGGCACGCGACGGCACGTCACATGTTGGATCCCAGCACGCCGAAAAACAGCCACTTGCGCGGTGTGCAGCAACTTCCACGACCCCCGCCATGCCACAGCCTCGCTCTAGGGTATTCTGAAGGGAGGCGCGCAATTGAGGACGCCACAATGCCGATCTCCAGGAGGTTCATGCTCGGTGCGCTCGCGAGCGCACCAATAGCGGCGGCTTTGCCGGAAGCGGAGTCGCTCAAGCGCAGGGAGCTGCGCGTCGTCACCGCGGACGGTGCGCACATCCGTGTGCGGGAGGTCAAACCTGTGGCCGCCATCAAGAGAGAGCCACTTCTCCTTATCCACGGAGCTCGCGTGCCCGGGATTCCTTCGTTCGACCTCGATGTGCCAAACGGGTCTTTGGCGGCCGATCTGGCGCTCCACTTGAACAGAGTTGTTTACATCATGGACGCCCGAGGTTATGGAGGCTCTGATCGTTCGCCAGCGATGGATAGGCCGCCGGCTGAAAACCGTCCCCTGTCTCGCGCCTATGAGGTTGTCCGGGACATTGATGCCGTGGTCCACGCTACAACGCGGCTGGTTGGCAGCGCGTATGCGGATTTGATCGGGTGGGCCACCGGTGGTGCCTGGGCGGCTTACTACGCCTCGCTGTGGCCGGAGCGGATCGCACACCTGGTAACCCTCAATGCCTTGTACGGTAGCGCGACCCCGCATTCCTACCTTGGACCGAGCTCGAGCACTGCTGATCCTGCGCATCCGGATCGACTGAATCCCACGATCGGCGCTTATGCGCTGAGCACCAGCGCCTCCCTGTTAGCGGGTTGGGACAGATCGATTCCCGAGGCGGACAAATCAGTATGGCGGGACCCGGCGATCGCAAACGCCTACGTGGCTGCCGCGCTGGCCAGCGACCCTGAGTCCTCCCGGCATGACCCGCCCGCACTCCGAGCCCCGCTGGGCGCGCTTGAGGATAGCTTCTACCAAGCTGCGGGACGCAGGCTCTACGATGCCTCCAGTGTTACCGCGCATGTGCTAGTTGTGCGCTCGGAGCGCGACTTCTGGAGTCGTCCAGGGGATGCGACGGACTTCGTTCACGACGCGGTACGAGCGCAATCAACAAAGATCCTACCCATTCCCGGTGCCACGCACTTCGTGCACCTTGATCGGCCAGAACGCGGTCGCGATCTCCTGCTGTCGGAGCTCGTCGCCTTCTGTTCGCGGGTCTGAATTTGCTAGGCGGAGGGTGGAACTTCACTGCCGCTGGTCGACGCTTCGATTCCGTCACGCCCCACTTGTTGCAGTCCTTGCTTCGTCGGGTACCTCGACCGCCTCGCTCATGGGAATCGAGACGCGGACGCGCGTGCCATGCCCCGGAGCCGAATCCACCACCAAGTCGCCGCCGAGGATCTCGACCCGCTCCTTCATCCCCAGCAACCCGAGGTGGCCGCGACCGGCAGCCTGCTCGAGGGTTCTCGCTACGTCGAACCCTGCGCCATCGTCGCGGACCTCGAGCTCGAGGCGCCCGTTACGCTGGCAGAGCTCGATCCATACGTGTTTCGCGCGGGCGTGCCGCACGATGTTGGTGAGGGCCTCCTGAGCGACGCGAAAGCCGACAATCGCCACCTCCGTGGACATCTCGCCGGGGTGACCTGCGATCTCGACGGCGATGCCGCAGCGCTGCTGGAACTGTTGCGCAAGCCAGCGCAGTGTCGGCGCCAGACCCGCCCGCTCCAGCATCGTGGGGCGAAGCTCGAGTACCAGGCTGCGCAACTGCGCTGCGGCGCTCTGCAGCAGCGCAATGCTCTCCTCGAGGTTGGCCCGCAGGTCGCCTCGCGCCTGGCTGAGGGCTGCGCTCAGATGCAGTGTTACCGTGGCAAGCAGCTGACCGAACTCATCGTGCAGCTCGCGCGACAGGTGACGGCGCTCCTCTTCCTGGACCGCAAGCAACCGGCGTGAGAGCTGGTGCAGGCGCGTCGCCGAGTCCTGCAGCGCCTTCTCGCCCCGGACCCGCTCGGTGACTTCGTCCAGGACGAGGACCGCTCCCACTACGGACCTTTCCGCGTCGCGGATCGGTGCGGCAGAGGCCTCGATCGTCTTCTGCCGGCCGTCGAAAGCGTCGATATCGATCAGCTCGTTCCGCGTGGTCTTCCCGTCCCGCAACGCGCGGACCGAGGGCCACTGCGTGGGTGCAATCCTCTCGCCGGAGTCGTGCCAGTAACCTGCACTGCGCACCCAGCGCTCACTGCCGGAGCGGATCATCTTCTCTCCCCAGATGCGGCGCGAGACCGCATTGGAGAGAAGGATGTCCCCGGCGCGATCGATAACCGCAACACCCACCGGCAGCGTCTCGAGCACGTGATTCAGCAGCTGCTGGTTGGTGCGCAGTGCCTCTTCGGCTCGCTTGCGCTCGGTGATGTCGCACGCCATGACCGCCACGGCCGGCTTGCCCTCGAATTCGAACGCCGCGGCGGTGAAACCGAGCCAGCGCTCGTCGCTGGCTTTGGTCGCGAACCGCAGCTCGCCGGGTACGGGGTGACTCACGGGTCCGGAGTGCCCTGGCAACTGCTCACGTCCGCTGAGAACGTCCCACAGCCGCGGCACGACACTCTGCAACACCTCACTGTCGCAGAGCTCGGCGCTGCTGTAGCCGGTGATGGCCGACGCCGCGGGATTCGCGTAACAGATCCCATCCTCGTGGTGGATGAGAATCGCCACAGGTGCACCCTCAGCCAGCGCACGAAACTTCGCTTCGCTGGCCCGCAACTGCTCCTCGGTTCGCCGGCGCTCCAGGTTCTCGAGGCGCAGCGCCTCGTTGTTGCGCTGCAATTCATCGTGCGCCCGCCGCAGGGAGTGCATCGCGTTGCGCTGAGCGACGGTCACCCGTACGACATAACCGGCCACCAGGCCGAGCGCCAGCAGCCGCACCGCCTGCGGCCCTTCGTGGGCTAGTGAGCCGCCCAGGGGCAGTACGAAGCAGGCAAAACCGGCCAGCGAGAGCCCCGCGGCGAGGGCGGCGGCTCCCGGGCCGGCCAGGCGCGCGGTGACAATCACCGCCAGGAGCAAGGTCGCAACCGGTGCGGACGTCTGCCAATGTGCCTCCATCTGCAGCACGCAGATGAGCGCGGCACCGACGCTCACGACCGCCACGCCATAACCCAGGATGGAAGGCGGCCTGGACGTGGCGATCGGGAAATTGAACGCCTGCATCCTCACTCTCCAGCCGACTCTGTCAGGTCAGTAGTGTCCTCTAGCGCGCAGCACGCAGATTGGATTCTCGGGGGGCTATTTGTGTTCCCTTGCTGGGATTTACAAGGGCGCCGTGCGGCCTTGGGCCTTCGTCAGCGATGGGCGCGACGGAACTGGCCGGGTGTGAGCCCCACCAGGCCATGAAAGCTGCGCGAGAAATGGCTCTGATCCGCGAAACCCACCGCCAGCGCGATGCCCGCCAGCGATTGCTCGGTGCGCTCGAGGAGCTCCGCCGCCTTCTGTATCCGCTGCGCCAGCAGATAGCGATGCGGCGGCATGCCCACGCTCGCCTTGAAAGCCCGCGCGAAATGGTACGCGGACAACCCGGCCTGCGCCGCCAACGTGCCGATGTCGAGATCCTCGCCGAGATGGGCGGCGACGTATTCCCGGACGCGCCGCAGCGCGCCGGGTGCCAGACCGCCCCGCGGCGCATCCGCGGCGTAGTGGCGCTGCAGATCGTCGAGCAGGGCGATGCGCGGCTGCATCAGCAGCGTCGCGTCGAGCTTACCGAGGTGAACGCGCGTGGCGGCGACCGGCGTCGAGACCAGCGCAAACAGCGTTTCGCCGCTGTGCGCGCGGTTGAGACGCACCGGATAGTCGGGACGTGCGCCGCGCTGCAGTACGACGCTGCTGCGCGCGAACAGGCTCCAGATGCTGATGCCTGCAGCGAGCGCGCGCTCATCTAGATTGAATTGCCGCCGGGCGCAGCGGTCCGCGCCGATGAGGCGATGATCTCTGTCAACCGCCAGCAGCGAGCCCGGCTGGTCCGCCCGGGGCGCGACCGCGATGATCCACGCGTGGGGAAAACTCTCGCGAAACAGCCGCTCCTCGATCTGACGGGCGGTGTTCACGACCAGCGGCAGCGTCAGGGCATGGGCCTGCGCCGAGAGTTGTGGATCCATCGTCGAGACATCGAGCACGGCCACCAGGCGCGCGTCCGCATCGAACACCGGTGCGCCGGAGCAGCTCAGGCCGATGTGACGCGAGCGAAAATGCTGTGCCTGATGCACCGTTATGGCGCGGCCGTCGGCAATGCAGGTGCCGATGCCGTTGGTCCCCTCGGCGGCCTCGGACCACACACCGCCCAGCCATATTCCCCAATAGCGAAACTCGGCCGAGTGCTGCTCCTCGCCGCGGTGATCGATCGCCACGCCATTGATGTCGCAGAACAGCGTGACGTAGCCCGCCTGGCCGACGATCCGGTGTAACCGATCGAGCTCAGGCTGGGCGGCGAGCAGGACGCTCTCGATGGGCTCCTTGGAGCGGCGCAGCGCGGCCTCGGTCAGGATGTGCGGCGGCTCGCGGCTCTCGGGGTCGACATGATGGACCTCCGCGCTCCTGCGCCAGGAGTGCGAAACCACCTCGATTTCGACGCCGTGCGGCTCGCCCCCGATCGCGGCAAGTACCGTCTCGGCGTGCTGCCGGGGTTCGCCCGCAACCGCGAGGCTCGCAGGCCCCGGCTGATCCGACTCCGCGGCCATGGGGACCGTCCTGGAAGAGGCGGAAAGAGTATAGCACCGCCCGTTTTCCGGGCGCCGCCGCTATCGCGTCCGAGCACTGCCACAGCGTGCCTCACCTGCACAGCGGCCCGCGGCGCTCCCCCCACACCCCAGGCACGTATGGAAAGCACAGCGCCTCGTAGTACGCGAGGTCGTGCTGCGGCGGAGAGTAGCCGGCGGGCAGCGCACGCCGCGACAGCGACTGGAAGTAGCCGAGGCTGGCGTCGCGCCACCAGCGGGCTTCCTGCTCCTGGATCGCGAGAAAGGCGCTCACCTGCGCAAACCGCTCGGCATCGACCCGGCCCGCGAGCCCCGCCCAGACCTGCCGCATCTCGGTGACCTGCTGGACGCCGCGCGAGTAGCGAATGACGAGCTCGTCCCAGACGGTGCGTCCGGATGCCATGCGGTAGTCCCAGGGAACATGGTGAAACCAGAGGAGCAGCGCCTCGGGAACCTGCTTGAGGTCGGCGAACCGCGTCGCGACCGGCGGCGCATACTGCGCGACCGCATCGCTGCCCGTCGCGGTGCGATCGAAGCCGATGCCCTGCGCATCGGCATGATTGAAGTACCTCGACGCCTCTATCCAGGGCGCGGGGCCGTAGTGCGAGGGCGCCATCTGATGGGCGAGCCCGAGGGGTGTCATGTAATCGACCGCCGCCTCGCGCGAAGCCATCATCATCCTGACCACGGGAGCGACGAACGCCGGGTCGTTCGAGAAGGTCAGCCGCACCCATTCCTCGGCGACGTCGCGCGCCGCCAGGTTCGGATCCCACGCGAGGCGGCCGAACGCGTACCAGTTGGCCTGGTCGAAGATTGAGCCGCACCAGTTGCGATCGGAGCCGATGTTGGCGTCGCCGGCGATCCCCGACTTCGGGCTAGCGAACAGCGAGCCGTCGATGACGCGCGCAACGGTGGAGCCCGGTCCGCGGGCGAAGGTGTCCGAGCGCAGCGTCTCCTCGAACAGCGGGCCGAGATAGACGAGGTGCGTGGCGAACCCGAGGTACTCCTTGGTGATCTGCACCTCGAGCATCAGCGAGGTGCGCGGCATGGCGCCGAACAGCGGATGGAACGGCTCGCGCGGCTGGAAGTCGATCGGGCCATTCTTCACCTGCAGCAGTACCTTGCGGTCGAGCTTTCCGTCGAGCGGCTTGAAACTGTCGTATGCCTGCCGCGCGCGATCCGTAGGTCCCTGCGAGTAGACGAACGCGCGCCACATGACGATGCCGCCGTGCGGCGCGAGCGCCTCGGCGAGCATGTTGGCGCCGTCCGCGTGGCTGCGGCCGTAATTTTCGGGCCCCGGCTGGCCCTCGGAGTTCGCCTTGACGAGGAAGCCCCCGAAGTCGGGGATGAGCCCGTAGATCTCCCCGACCTTGGAGCGCCACCAGGCCCGCACCGCCGGGTCGAGCGGATCCGCGGTGTGCAGCCCACCGATCTCGATCGGCGCGTCAAAGCGCGCCGTCAGGAAGACGCGCAGGCCGTAGGGACGGAACACCGCGGCGAGCGCCGCGGTCTTGCGCAGGTAGAGCGGCGTCAGGCTGTCGGCGTCGGCGTTCACGTTATTCAGTACCGTGCCGTTGATTCCGAGCGATGCGCAGGCGCGCGCGTAGTCGGTGTAGCGCGGGTCGAGGTATCCGGGCAGCTTCTGCCAGTCCCAGATCGATTCGCCCGCGTAGCCACGCTCAACGGTCCGGTCGAGGTTGTCAAAGTGATCGAGGATGCGGTGCTGGATGCGGGGCGCCGAGACCATTGCGAGGTTGCCGAGCGGGCGCTGCGTCTGCACGAGTCTGAGGAAGGCGAACGTGCCGTAGAGCACTCCGATGTCCTCATTGGCGGCGATCACGATGAGGCGGTGTCCCGCATAGCGAAGGCTGCGGATGACGTAGCCCTCGCGACCCGCCGCGCCCGGAGCGAGCCGCAGCGCCGCGATCAGGGGTGAGGTTAGCGCCGTGCCGAGCACGAGGCTGCCATCGCGGGTCGGCGCTGCCGCGAACGGCGGGGCCGTGCCGAGGAGTCCGTCGAGACCGCGCGCCAGCTCCGCCCGCGCGATATCGAGTGTCGGGGAGCGGCCAGCGGCGACGATCGCGCGCACCGCGCGCCGGTCGGCCTCGCGCTGCGCGGGCGGGAGCGGACGGTAGCGCAGCCACAGGTCATAGCCGTCTTCGGCAAGCGCCGCCTGGCCCGCCCCGCACAGCACGAGGAGCGCCAGGCACCACAGAGGCCTGCCTGCACGCGTCGCTGCAGCGTCGGAGTTCATCGGGTGCTCGGCCGCGTCAAGGACCTGCACGTTACAACGGCGCTTGCGTCGCGGGCTACTGCGACAGATTTGCACTGGCGCTCCAGATCCTTAAAACTGCGGCACGAGCGCCATTTGGTGGAGGCCCCATGGTCCATTGCAGAGCCTGCGGCAAGGAAATTCACGAGCTTGCCAAGGTGTGTCCGCAATGCGGCGCGCCGCAGAGCGAGGCGCCCGCTACCGACAAGAGGATCCTGCCGGCGTTCCTGCTGTGCTTCTTTCTCGGCTGGGCCGGGGCACATCGCTTCTATGTCGGGAAGATCGGTACCGGAATCCTGATGCTGCTCACAGCCGGAGTCCTCGGTGTCCTGTGGCTCATCGACTTCATCATGATCGTTGTCGGTGCGTTCACCGACAAGGCCGGTAACAAGATCACCGAATGGGTCTAGCGGACTGACCACGCCGGCGGAGGGCAGTGTTGCCTCGCCTCTATCTGCTTGCGATGGTGCTTCTGGCGGGAGTCGCGGTGGCCGATGCGCCGGCACCGCTGATCCCGGCTACGCCGGCTGGTCACGCGCTCGGTCAGTGGCTCGAAGCCTTCAACAGCGCAGATCGTGAGCGAATTGAATCCTTCGCCACGGCTCACGCTCCGTGGTGGACGCTCGACAGGGCGATGAATCTGCGCGCGCGCACCGGCGGGTACGAGCTGCTCAGCATCGAGGAAAGCAACCCCCGGTGGATCATCTTCCGGGCCAGGGAGCAAGCCCGGCCACAGGAGGTGATCGGCAGGCTGGTAGTCGAGTCGGATACCCCCTGGCTGGCGGTTCATTCGGGCAAGCCCTCGGTCATTTCGTGGCTGTCGCTCGAGGGCGTAGCGCCGGGCACCAGGGTGGCGATCACGCTCGCTGCGGCGGAGCGCGACCGGGTGCTCGCAAGCGCTGCCAAGCTACTGGACGAGCGTTATGTTTTTCCCGACGTGGGCGAGAGAATGGCGGCTGCGCTGCGCAGGGCCGAGAAGCGCGGCACATACCAGGCGATCACCGATGGTCAGATTTTCGCCTGGCGGGTCAGTGATGACCTGTGGGCGATCGCCCACGACGGGCACCTCGGTGTGCGTTTCAGTCAGGACGTCCTGCCTCCCGAGGAGCCTGGTGAGGTCCCCGGGACCGGCCCGGCGGCCCGCCAGCGGCTCCTCGCCGGCAACTGTGGCTTCGAGAAGGCCGAGCACCTGGCTCCGAATATCGCTTATCTGAAGTTCAACGAGTTTGCGCCTCCCGAGATCTGCGCGGGCACGGCGGCGGCGGCGATGAATTTCGTGGCCGACAGCGACGCCCTCATCCTCGACCTGCGTGACAACCACGGCGGCGGCGCGATGGTGCAGTTCATCGCTAGCTATCTGTTCGCCGAGCCCACGCATCTGATGGACACTTACAAGCGACCGGATAACGCCACGGAGGAGGACTGGACGTTGCCGTACGTGCCCGGTAGGAAATTCATCGCCAAGCCGGTCTTCGTACTCACATCGAAGCGGACGTTCTCCGCCGCGGAAGCCTTCTGCTATGCCCTGAAGACTCTCAAGCGGGCGACTCTGGTCGGTGAGACCACGGGAGGCGGGGCTCATCCGATGGAGCCGGACCGTATCGACGATCATTTCCTGATCACTGTGCCGACCGGACGTTCCATCAGCCCGATCACGAAGACGGATTGGGAAGGCAGCGGGGTCGAGCCCGACGTCAAAGTGCCGGCCGCCGACGCCCTGACTGAAGCGCTGAAGCGCGCGCGCGCGCTCGAGCCCGGCGCGCCGCCGGCGCCCTAGGCCCGTCCCCCGATCTCATCGATGTGGTCGAGCAGGTCGGCCGGGTCTTCGTAAACGCGGATGGCGCCGGCGCGCTCGAGCTCGTCCTGCCCGTAGCCGCCGGAGAGCAGGCCGACGCCCAGACCGCGCGCGCGCCGGGCTGCGAGCATGTCCCAGATGCTGTCGCCGATGATCACCGCCGACTCGATCGCGGCTCCGAGTCGCGCCGCGGCGGCGATGAAGAGGTCGGGATCCGGCTTCGCGCGCTGGACTTCGTCGCGCGTGACGATCACCGCGCTCGCGGGATCGAGCCCGAGGAGCTCCAGATTGTACTTCGCCGTCACCATCCGGCCGCTGGTGGCGATCGCCCAGGGGATACGCGCGCGCGTCAGATGCTGAAGCAGCCTGACCGCGCCCGGCAGCGGGCGTACCCAGCGGGTGAGGTCGATGTACGCCTCGTTGTGCCGCGCATGCAGCTGCGCGAGGAGCTCCGGAGTGACGTCGCGCTCGATCTCGCGCAGCAGCATCTCGGTGAACAAGCCGCCGCTCATGCCGATGCGCCGGTGAATGCGCCACACGGACAGCTCGATGTGCGCATCGTGCAGTGCCTGCTGCCAGGCAGCCACGTGCTGGTAGACGCTGTCGATGAGCGTGCCGTCGAGATCGAAGAGGAAGCTGACGCCAGTCTGAGTCAAGCAGGTCTCCCGTCGGGTGTCCGATTCTACGCGAGGCGGCACGCACTGCTTGCCGCCTCGCTTGGACTCATGCGAACTTGGCCACCATGAGCAGCAGCGAGTCGCCGGAGATCCACCTCGGGCTTGACACCGGCGGCACGTACACGGACGCGGTCGCGCTGACCGGCGACCGCCGGGTCATTGCCACCGCCAAGGCGCTCACCACCCCCTGGGATCTCTCGATCGGGCTCGGCGCGGCGCTGCGCGCCGTGCTCAACGGGCTGCCTGCCGGCGCCAGCGCGAGGCAGGTCAGCCTGGTCTCGGTGTCGACGACGCTCGCGACCAACGCGGTCGTCGAGAACCGCTTCAGCCCGGTGTGTATCGTCCTGGTGGGCTTCGACGATCGCATGGTCGAGCGATCGGGTCTGGAGCGCGCTGCCGGCGCTGTGGTGGTGCGGGTGCGCGGCGGCCACGAGGCCATCGGGGAGGAGGCCGAGCCGCTCGATGAGTCCGCGGTCGATGCCGCGGTGCGTGCGCACGGCACGCAGGTCGAGGCTTTTGCGGTGGCCTCGATGTTCTCGGTCAGAAATCCAACGCACGAGGAGCGCGTCCGCGAGCGGATCCGCGCCGCATGCGGCCGGCCGGTGACCTGCAGCCACGAGTTGAGCTCGCATCTCGATGCGCCGCGGCGCGCGCTCACCGCCGCGCTCAACGCGCGCCTCACTGCGCAGATTGCGCGGCTCCTCGAGGCGCTGCACGGGGTGCTCGCCCAGGAGAAGATTGCCGCTCCCGTGATGATGGTGAA
The DNA here is from genome assembly GCA_030040525.1 of Gammaproteobacteria bacterium. Classification (GTDB taxonomy): domain Bacteria; phylum Pseudomonadota; class Gammaproteobacteria; order Steroidobacterales; family Steroidobacteraceae; genus 13-2-20CM-66-19. The sequence goes on from JASHTN010000417.1 coordinate 24,228, forward strand.
GGGCGACGGCACGCTGATGCGGGCCGAGGTGGCGCTCGAGTATCCGGTCGAGACCGTGCTGTCGGGCCCGGCCGCGAGCGTCGTGGGAGCGGGCTTCCTCACCGGGCTCGGGGACTTCGCCGTCGCCGACATGGGCGGGACGACCACCGACGTCGCGATCGTCGCCGGCGGGCGCCCAGTGGTGTGCGCCGACGGGGCAATGATCGGCGGCTGGCGCACGATGGTCGAGGCGATCGAAGTGCACACCTGCGGCCTCGGCGGCGACAGCGAGGTGCAGCTCGACCGCGACGTCCGGCTGACCGTGGGGCCGCGCAAGGCGATGCCGCTCGCGCTGCTCGCCGAGCGCTTTCCGGGCGTGCTCACCGAGCTGCGCCAGCTCGCCGCAGCCGAGCGCCTGCCGCCCCATGCCGGCCGGTTCGCATTCCGTCACTCCAAGCGCGAGGCACCGCGAGACCTCGACCGCCTCGAGCAGCGGGTATGGGAGGGACTCGACGGCGCGCCGCGCCGCCTCGGCGACGTCGCCCGCACGGCACCGGGACTCGAGGCGGTGCGCCGGCTCGTAGATCGCGGGCTTGCGACGCTGGCCGCCTTCACGCCGACGGACGCTCTGCACGTGCTCGGACGCCAGCACGGCTGGAATGCCGAAGCCGCACGGCTGGGGGCCGTGATCCTCGCCATTGAGGAGCGCAACGCGCGGGCCCGGAGGGAAGCCGACAGTGCCGCCGGGATCTGCGAGCGCACCTGGCAGCACGTGGTACGTGAGGCAGCCCGGGTCCTGCTCACGAGCGCGCTCGCCCGCGACCCGGGCGTCGAGGCGAAGCATGGGCACTGGGGCCCGCTCGGCCGCCTCATCGAGGATGGGATTGCCGGGCGCGAGTTCTCGCGGCTCATCGAGGCGCGACTGCGCCTGGCAACACCCTTGATCGCGGTCGGCGCGCCGGCCGGCGCCTACTATCCGGAGGTGGCGCGCCGTCTCGGCGCGCAGCTGCTCGTGCCCGAGCGCGCGGACGTCTGCAACGCGATCGGCGCAGCCGTGGGCGTGGTGTCGGAGAGCTCGGAGGTCCTGGTGAATCAGCCCATGCTCAGGGTCTTTCGGGTGCACGACCCGGCGGGCAGCCGCGACTACGCGGAGGCGGACGCGGCGATCGAGGACGCGCGGCGTGTCTCGCGCGAGCTGGCACTCGCGGCGGCGCTGCGTGCCGGGGCCTGCGAGCCGCGCATCGAGACCTCCGTCACGGAGCGCCGCGCACGCG
>JASHTN010000418.1 GCA_030040525.1 Gammaproteobacteria bacterium
GCTGCGCCAGCCGCTCGGCATCTCGATCGTCGGCGGGCTGCTGGTGAGCCAGGTGCTCACCCTCTACACCACGCCGGTGATTTACCTCTACCTGGATCGCTTCGGGCGGTGGTGCAGCTCGCTGTGGGTGCGGCTGCATCCGCTCGCGCCGCCGCAGGCGCCACCCGCGAGCCCGACCGCACCGGTACGCACATGAAGGCAGCAGACACTCCACACAGTACCGCCGCGGCGCCGGCAGGGCACCCGCAGCCTCCATGGATGAATCCACGGCGGCCCCGCAAGCCTTCTGTTGCGATCGCGCCTGCGGTGCTTGCCGCGCTGCTGGCCGGCTGTGCGGTCGGCCCGAATTACCACCGCCCTTCGGCACCGGTGCCGGAGCGCTTCAAGGAGGCTGAGGGCTGGAAGCCTGCCGAGCCGCGCGAAGCAGCGAGCGGCACCGACTGGTGGTCGGTCTACGAAGATCCGACGCTCGATGGGCTCGAGAAGCAGATCGACATCTCGAACCAGACGCTCAAGCAGTCCGAGGCGAGCTGGCGCGAGGCGGTCGCCGTCGTGAGCGCCGCGCGCGCCACGTACTTCCCGACGATCGGCGTGACGGCGACCGGCACGCGCTCGGGCGGCCCGGGAGCCCTGCAGCAGGCGGTCGCCTCGGGTGCGGTGCCGGCGGGAACCTCACGGCCCGTCAACCAGTTCGAGCTGGAAGGCACGGCCTCATGGGACCTCGACATCTGGGGCAAGATCCGCCGCACGGTCGAGAGCGACGTCGCCAACGCTCAGGCGAGCGAAGCCGACCTCGCCGCGGCGCGCCTCTCCGCGCAGGGGACGCTGGCGACCGATTACATCGAGCTGCGGGTCACCGACGAGACGAAACAGCTGCTCGATGACACGGTTGCGGCGTACAAGCGCTCGCTGCTGATCACGCAGAACCAGTACAACGTCGGCGTCGCCGCCAAGACCGACGTCATCACGGCGGAGACGCAGCTCGAAGGCGCCGAGTCCCAGGAGATCAACACCGGCGTGATGCGCGCGACCCTCGAGCACGCGATCGCAGTGCTGGTCGGCAGGCCGCCGGCCGACTTCTCGATCGCGCCCGCCAGGTTCGGCACCGTGGTGCCCGTCGTCCCGACCGGCCTGCCCTCGACATTGCTCGAGCGCCGCCCGGACGTCGCCGCGGCCGAGCGCGGCATGGCCGCCATGAACGCCCAGATCGGCGTCGCGATCGCCGCCTACTTCCCGGACCTGACGCTGTCGGGCTCCTACGGCTTCCTGAGCAACGTAGCCTCGGGCCTCGTCAAGGCGCCGAACAGCCTGTGGTCGCTGGGCGGCACCGCCACGGACACGCTGATCGATTTCGGCGCCCGGCCCGCGCAGGTGCGCCAGGCGCGCGCGGCCTACGACGCCGCGGTGGCGAGCTATCGCCAGACCGTGCTCACCGCGTTCCAACAGGTGGAGGATGAGCTCGCGACGCTGCGCATCCTCGAGCAGCAGTACGCGGTGCAGGACCAGGCGACCAAGTCGGCCAACCTCGCCGTAGACCTCACCCTCAATCAGTACAAGGCCGGCACCGTCGCCTACACCGCGGTGGTCACCGCCCAGGCCATCGCCCTCACCGATGCACAAACGCTCCTCACCATCCGCCAGAACCGCCTGACCGCGAGTGTCGCGCTCATCCAGGCGCTCGGCGGGGGCTGGAACGCCGCCTCCCTCGGCACCCGCAACGGTACCGCCGCGCAGCTCGCAGCCGAGGACGCCGCGCACGCCCGCAGCGACGGCGCGAAGAGCGCTCAAGCCGCTTCTCCTGCCGATTAAGTCTGGTCGACCGCCCGATCGTTGACCCCCGGGTCGGTGGCCTCTATGATGCAAATGCGAACTATTCGCATTACTGATTGGGATCATGTCGGGCACGAATCGCAAGGCGGCCGCGGGATCGGTCGCGGCCGCCGTCGGGCTCGCCGCGTGTCTCGCGGCGCTCGCAGCGCCTTGTGTCGGCGCGGATGCCCTCGACGGGGCCGCCGCCGACAACGGCCTGGCAACCGTGGTGGTCGAGGCGACCTCCACTGCCGGGCCGGCGGTCTCCCCCGCCGGCGCCAACGATTACGCCACCAGCGGCAGTGACATCGCCGCAAGCCCGCAGGGCAAGACCGCGCCGCTGACCGATGTGCTCGCGCAGATGCCCGGTGTCGCGATCGACCAGAACCAGCAGATCCACATCCGCAACACCGAGGGCCCGCAGTTCCAGTACCAGATCAACGGCGTGCTGGTCCCGCTCGACATCAATACCAACCCGCCGTTCCTGTCGATGATCAATCCCATGTTCATCAAGCGGCTCGACCTGCTCGATGGCGTGCTGCCCTCGCGCTACAGCTACGCCACGGGCGGCGTCGTGAACATCCAGACGAAGGACGGCTGCGACGACCCCAGCCTCGGCGAGCTGAGCCTGCGGGCGGGGCAGCGCGCGACGCTCGAGCCGAGCTTCGAGTACTCGGGGTGCGACGGCGGCCTCGGCACCTACGTGAGCGGTCTCTACCAGCAAAGCAACACCGCCTTCAGCTCGGCGACTCCCGGCCCGACGCCGATTCATGACTTCACGCACCAGGGGCAGCTCTTCAGACTCTTCTCCTATCCCCTCACTCCGAGCGACACGCTGAGCCTGCTGGTGTCGGGGGCCGCGAGCCGCAACGAGCTGCCGAACGTGCCGGGGCTCGCACCGGAATACACGCTCGCCGGTGTGCCGATCCCGCCGTCGTCGGCGGATATCAACTCGTACCTGAACTTCAGCGACGCGCTCGCGGTGCTCTCGCTCAGCGGCACGCTCGACGGCCGGGTCGCCTACCAGCTCGCCTCCACCTGGCACACCATATCGCAACGCTTCGAGCCGGATCCGGTCGGCGAGCTCATCTACCAGGGGGTCGCCTCAACCGCGACCCACGACGATCACGACGCCACTCTCGAGGGCGACCTGAGCTTCACGAGCGGCACGCACACGCTCGGCGCCGGCTTCTATCTCGGCCAGTATCGCGTCAGCGTCGACGACTCCTCGCTCGTCTTCGCGGCGAACGGCGCGGGCGAGCAGCTCTCTGATGTACCTGTCACCGTCCTCAACAACGCGCACGCCAGCAACCTCATCACCGGCATCTATGTGAGCGACCTGTGGCGCATCTCCCCGAGCCTCAGTGCCTCGGCCGGGCTGCGCTTCGACACATTGAGCGGCTTCACCGACGATCACCAGCTCGATCCGAGCTTCAATCTCGTCTATCAGGCCGGCATGGCCACCTTTCACAGCGGCTTTGCCCGCTACTTCCAGGTGCCCTCCTTCCAGGGCATCTCGCCCACCGCCCAGGCAGCCTTCGTCGGCACCACGGCCGCGGGTCCGCCCGGAATCCCGACTCCGCTCACGGAGGATGACCGCGAGTGGGACACGGGCGTGGTGGTGAGAGTCACCCCGGCGCTCAGCGTGGCGGCGGATGGCTACTACGAGTGGACCACGCACTACCTCGACACCGGCCAGTTCGG
>JASHTN010000419.1 GCA_030040525.1 Gammaproteobacteria bacterium
GCCGAAGTGGCCTCGCTCAGGCAGCAGCTCGCGGCGTCGTCCGCCGCGCATGCACCGCCCGTAGCGCACGCGGCGGCAGCCCCGGCGCCCGCCGAGGAAGCGCCCGCCGGCGAGGCTGCGGGCGAGGATTCCGGCGCCGCGCACGGCGTGGCGTGGGGTTGGCTGATCGGCGTGGCGCTGCTGGCCCTCGCGGCCGGGTTCGCCCTCGGCTGGCTGGTGCTCGATGCGCGCATCCGCCGCAGATACGGCGGCCTGCGCATCTATTAGCCGAACCTCACCGAGCCGCACTGCCCCTTGCGCATCGCGACCTGGAACGTGAACTCGCTGCGGGTGCGGCTGCCCCAGGTGCTCGAGTGGCTCGGGCGCGTCCCGGTGGATGTGCTGGCGATGCAGGAGACGAAGCTCACCGACCCGGACTTCCCGCGGGCCGAGTTCGAAGCGCTCGGCTACCAGGTTCTCGCGAGCGGACAGAAAACCTACAACGGCGTCGCGCTGCTGTCGCGCTGGGCCATGACGCAGGTGCTCACCGACATGCCCGGCTTTGCGGACGCGGCGCGGCGCGTGCTGGCCGCGAGCACCGGCCAGCTTCGTGTCATCAACCTCTACGTGCCCAACGGCCAGGCGGTGGACTCCGACAAGTACCACTACAAGCTGCGCTGGCTCGAGGCGCTCGCCGGCTGGCTGCGCAGCGAGCTCGAGGCCGGCGGGCGGCTCGTGGTGCTGGGGGACTTCAACATCGCCCCCGAAGACCGCGACGTGCACGACCCCGCCGCCTGGGTCGGCTCGGTGCACGTCAGCGAGCCGGAACGCGCCGGTTTCCGCCGGCTCCTCGGCCTCGGCCTCAGCGACGTGTTCCGCCGCTTCGAGCAGCCGCCGGAGACCTTCAGCTGGTGGGATTACCGCATGGGAGCCTTCCGCCGCAATCTGGGACTGCGCATCGACCTGGTGCTGGCGCAGCAGGAGTTGGCGGCGGCATGTACGGCCTGTGCCATCGACCGCGCGCCGCGCCGCGCCGAGCGGCCGTCCGACCACGCGCCGGTGATTGCCGACTTCAACCTGCCGGGTTGATGTGAAAAAATGTGCGCCGCGTCGCTGCCGCCGGCGGGGACGCATGCCTAGACTGTGCGGTGCGTCACCAAGTCAGGGCCGCATGAGGGGACGGCCGGGCCGCACGCACACCGGCCCACATAACCGATGTCAAGCACCCGACGCAGCGATTTCGACGTTACCAACACGGTTCAGGTGAGCTCGCCCGAGGCGGTCTACGCCGCCGTCGAGGCGCTCTACCGCCCGACGTGGCCGGCTCTGTCCCTCGAGCCGCTGGTGCGCGCCTTCGAACATTTCACCCGGCTGTTCGCCGGCGAGGTGCCGGGCTACCACGGCGTCGACACGGTCTACCACGACCGCCAGCACACACTCGACATAACACTGGCGCTCGCGCGGCTGATCGTCGGCTACGAGCGGCAGCAGCCGGAAGCGAGCCGTCTCGGCGGAGCGCGGGCCGTCGTCGGACTCATCACGGGGCTGTTCCACGACGTCGGCTACCTGCGTCGCACCGACGACACCGCGTCGATGAACGGCGCGGAGTTCACCCGCACCCACGTATCGCGCGGCGCGCGCTTCCTGGAGGAGTACCTGCCGGTGCTCGGCTTCAGCGGCTGGGTGCCGATGGCAAGCGAGATCATCCACTTCACCGGCTACGAGGTACCGTTCGCGCGCATCGAGGCACAGCTTGCCGAGCCGCGTGACATAAAGGTGGGACACCTGCTCGGCACGGCCGACATGATCGCGCAGATCGCCGACCGCTGTTATCTCGAGAAATGCCGCGACCGGCTGTACGCCGAGTTCGTGCTGGGCGGAGTCGCGCTGCCCTTCACCGAAGGCAGCCTGCAGGTGAAGTACGCCTCGGGGCTCGACCTGCTGCGCCAGACCCCGGAGTTCCTGCAGGAGGTGCGCGAGAACCGCCTGGAGCGGGACTTCGGCTCCGCGTACCGCTACCTCGAGATTCTCTACGGCGGCCGCAACCCCTACATGGAAGCGGTCGAGCGCAATGTCGAATATTTGCGACAGGTACTGCGCAGTGAGAACTGGCAGCTGCTCAGGCGCCGCCCGCCGATCTTCGCCGCCAGCGCCGACCCGATGGCGACGATGCGCGGGCTGATGCTCGGACACATAAAGAGAGCCTGGTCGAGCGGCTGAGCCCCGCGGGTCATTCCCCGACGCGGGTGGCGTCGCCCCCGGGGCGGCGGTTAAGATGACCGCCAATCTTAACGGGGGATGCGGCGCACCGCGAAGGATGCGCCGCCAGCCATTTGACCGCTGCCAGCTTCAAGTTCCGCTACGCCGGCGCTGCCTTCCTGGTGGCGCTGCTCGCCACGGCTGCGGTCACGGCGCTGCTGTTCTATCGCCACAGCGCCGACACCGCGCACCTCAGCACAATTGCCGAGCAGGCCGCGCGCGAGCGGGTCAGCCCCGAGCTCGAGGCCCGGGCGCGCAGCATTGCCGCGCATGCCGCCGATTCGATCGCGGGCGCGGTGCGCGCCGGGGACCGGGGTGGCATCGCCCGCAGGCTGCAGCCGTTCATGGACGATGCCACGGTCGCCACCCTCGTGGTGACCGATCCGGCGGGCACGGTGCTCTTCAGCTGGCAGCGTTCGGGCGCAGCGACCCCCGGGGCGCTCACGGCGCAGGCGAGCGTGCCGGTGCGCATGCTGGTGGAGAACATTCCGGGAGCTGCGACTCCGGCAACCCTCGCCAGCCTCGAGGTGAGCCTCGAGCAGGTCGCGCCCGTCGCGGCGCAGAGCCTCGCCGGCCGGCTCGCCGCGGCGAGCGCCCCGCGGGCCCGCCTGTCGCTGCAGCTCGCGCTCGCCCTGGCGCTGCTCGGGGCGCTGGCGGTCGCGCTGATCGCCTGGCGGGCACTGCGCGAAATCGAACGTCCGGTGGATTCGCTCATCAGGAACGTCGAGCGCATCGGCCACGGCGACTACACCCGCCCCGTCGAGGTACACCGCGAGGACGCACTCGCCGGGCTGCAGCAGGCGCTCGAGCGCATGCGCGCGCGGCTGCGGCAGTCGACCATCAACAAGGCCTACCTGCACAGCATGCTGAACGGCATGACGGACGCGGTTTTCGTCACCTCGCCCGACGGCGTCATCAAGCTGGCGAACGCCGCGGCCTGCAAGCTGCTCGGCTTCGGCGAGGAGGAGTTCCTCGGGCGCACCATCCTCGCGGTGCTCGACGAGAGCGTACGCGCCGACTTCGATCTCGTGCAGGCCGCGCAGGAGACACGTGAGACCGTGGTGCGCACCCGCAGCGGCCAGACGATCCCGGTGTCGTTGAGCGGCTCGCGCATCGAGAGCGACGACCCGCAGTTCCAGGGCAACATCTTCGTGGCGCGCAACATCACCGATCGCAAGCGCGCCGAGCGTCGCATCCGTTACCTGGCCCGCTACGACGCGCTCACCAAGATCCCGAACCGCATGCAGTTCCACCACGTGCTGCAGCAGACCATCGCGCGCGGCCTGCGCTCGGGCCAGGTGCTCGCGGTGCTGTACCTGGACATGGACCGCTTCAAGGAGGTCAACGACACCTTCGGGCACGGCGCCGGCGACCGTGTGCTGGAGGTGCTGGCCGAGCGGCTGGCGCGCGCGGTGCCGCAGGATACGGTGGTCGGGCGGCTTGCCGGGGACGAGTTTGCGCTGTTCGTCGAGGGGCTCGCCGCAGACACCGACAACCGCGGCCCGATCGCGCAGCTGGCGCGCGCCATCCTCACCGAGGTGAGCCGCCCGTTCCAGCTGAACCAGCACGAGGTGTTCCTCACCGCCAGCATCGGCATCGCCTTCTGCCCGCGCGATGCGGAGAACGTCATCGACCTGATCCGCAACGCGGACGCGGCCATGTACTACTCCAAGCAGAACGGCGGCAACACCTTCGCCTTCTATTCGCCGGAGATGAACGCTGCGGCGGTCGAGCGGCTCATGCTCAAGAGCAAGCTGCGCCGCGCGCTCGAGCGCGACGAGCTCGAGATCCGCTACCAGCCCAAGGTCGACCTGCGCAGCGGCCGGATCATCGGCGCCGAGGCGCTGCTGCGCTGGCGGCTGCCGGGGCACGGCGACATCCCGCCGTCGCAGTTCATTCCCCTCGCCGAGGAGACCAACCTGATCCTCGACATCGGCGAATGGGTGCTGAACCAGGTGTGCACCGACTATCGGCAGATGCAGAGCGAGGGCGGCGACCCGGGGCGCATCTCGCTCAACCTGTCGCTGAAGCAGCTGCGGCAGGCGAGCTTCATCCTGCGCTGCCGCTCGGTGTTCCGCCGCCACGGCGTCTCGCC
>JASHTN010000420.1 GCA_030040525.1 Gammaproteobacteria bacterium
GGCGATCATCGGGCCGTAGTCCATCTTGTAGATGTGGTCGCCGGCCAGTACCAGTACGTGCTTGGCACCGTGGGAGGCGATCAGCTCGATATTCTGGTGGACGGCATCCGCGGTGCCCCGGTACCACACCGGCCCGAGCTGCTGCTGCGCGGGCAGCACTTCGACGAACTCACCGAACTCGCCGCGCAGATAACTCCAGCCGCGCTGCACGTGCTGGATGAGCGACTGCGCCTTGTATTGAGTCAGGATCGAGATCTGGCGGATGCCGGAGTTCACGCAGTTCGACAGCACGAAGTCGATGATGCGGAACTTGCCGCCGAAGGGTGTGGCGGGCTTGCAGCGGTACGCGGTGAGATCGCGCAGCCGCTCGCCGCGCCCGCCGGCCATGATGACGGCCAGCGCCCCGCCCGTGAGGCGGCTCACGTACCGTCCGGATGAGGCTCGCGCGGGCTGCCGGGACATGACCGCTACTACAGCGCAACGCCGCCACGCGGCGCAACTACAGCCACTTCATGAGACCGAGCTCGTAGGGGTGCGAGAGCAGCTCGTGCCACGGATAAATGCGCACCTCGGTGGCGAACTGTCCGCAGGAGGCCGGCTCGACGTCGAGCGCGAACACCACCCCGCCCTCGGCGTCGTGCTCGTCGGTCGTGGCAAGGGTGGCGCGCCAGTCCCCCGGCGGAGCCGCGCGGCCGTAGGAGGTGAGCGGCGGCGGGGCGCGGTCGGCTTCCGGCAGCAGCCGCCGCGCGAGGAACTCCACGCGCACATCGGCCGGTGCCAGGCCGTTGAGCGCGGCGGCGAGGCGCAGCCGCAGCCGCTCGCCGCGCGGCACATCGCGTGAGCCGTCCGCGAGCAGCCGCAGGTGCACCTTGGGCCAGGCCTGCCGCACGCGCTGCTTCCATTCCGCGAGCGTGCGCGCTCCGGTATGGCTCTCGGCGGCGAGCCGCCGGCACTGGACCGCCGCAGGCTGGTACAGCCCCTGCATGTAATCGAACAGCACGCGGCGCATGTTGAAGCGCGGGATCACCGTCATCATCGCCTGCTTGCTGCGCCGGACCCACTCGGCGGGACAGCCGTCGGCATCGCCGCTGTAGTACAGCGGCAGCACCTCCTCGGCGAGCGTGTCGAAAATCAGGTCCGCTTCGAGCGCGTCGCGCCGCTCGGGGTCCTGCACGTTGGCGGGCGGGATTCCCCAGCCGTTCTCCTGCATCCAGCCCTCGCCCCACCAGCCGTCGAGGATGCTCAGGTTGAGACGGCCGTTGATCGCCGCCTTCATGCCGGAGGTGCCGCTCGCCTCGAGCGGCGCGATCGGGTTGTTGAGCCAGACGTCGACGCCCGCCACCAGGCTGCGCGCCAGCTGCAGGTCGTAATCCTCGAGGAATACCACGCGGCCGAGAAACTCCGCGCTCGTCATCACCTGGCGGATCTCGCGCAGCACGGCTTTGCCGGGCTCGTCGGCCGGATGCGCCTTGCCGGCGAACAGCAGCAGCAGTGGGCGCTCGGGGTCGTTGACGAGCCGCGCGAGGCGCGCCCGGTCGCGCAGCAGCAGCGCCGCACGCTTGTAAGTCGCGAAGCGCCGCGCGAAGCCGAGCGTCAGCACCCCGGGACGCTGCGGGTCGAGCCAGCGCGTGACGTGCCGCAGCTGCGCGGGGCTCAGGCCCTTGCGCGCGTACTCGCGTTGCAGCCGCTCGCGCACGGCGGCGAGCATGCGCGCCTTGACGTCCTGGGCCGTGGTCCAGTAGCGCTCGTCGGGCACCTGCGCGAGCGCCTGCCAGAAATCCGTATCCCGCAGCCGCTCGCGCCACTCGCGCCCGAGCTCGCGATCGAAGAACTCCATCCACCGCTGGTGCAGAAAGGTCGGGACGTGCACGCCGTTGGTCACGAAGCCGACCGGGTTGTCCTCGGGCCGCAGCTCCGGCCATTGATCGGCGCACAGCCGCGCGGAAACGCCGCCGTGGATGCGGCTCACCCCGTTGACGTGGCGCGTGCCGTTGAGCGCCAGCCGCGTCATGTTGAAAAGATGCGGTGCCCCCGGCGCGCGCGCCAGCTCGAGAAAGCGCTCAACCGGCACGCCGAGCTCGCGAATGAAGTCCCCGAAGTGCGCGACCACGAGGTCGGGAGCGAAGGCGTCATGACCGGCGGCCACCGGCGTATGGGTGGTGAACACGCAGGCCGCCGCCACCGCCTCGAGAGCCGCGGCGAACGGCAGCCCGGCGACGACGTGCTCGCGCAGCAGCTCGAGGATCAGGAACGCGGCGTGGCCTTCGTTCAGGTGCCAGACCGCCGGCTGCACCCCGAGCGCACGCAGCACGCGCACCCCGCCGATGCCGAGGATCATCTCCTGGCGCACCCGTGTCGACTCATCCCCGCCGTACAGGCGGTGGGTGATGTCGCGGTCGGAGGGGGCGTTTTCCTCGCAGTTGGTGTCGAGCAGGTACACCGGCACGCGCCCCGCCGGCGCCCGCCAGGCGCGCGCCACTACCGCACGGCCCTGGATACGCACGCTCACCTTGAGCCACTCGCCGCCGCCCGCGCGCACCGGCTCGACCGGCAGGTCGCGCGGGTCGCGGCCGCGGTACTCGGCGTGCTGGATGCCGTCGGTATCGAGCGTCTGGGTGAAATAACCCTGCTCGTAGAGCAGTCCCACGGCGACGAAGTTGGCGCGCTCGTCACTCGCCGCCTTGCAATAGTCTCCGGCAAGGACCCCAAGGCCGCCGGAGTAGATGGGAAAGCTCTCGTGAAAGCCGTATTCGGCGCAGAAGTAGGCGACCAGCGGCGCATCCGCAGTGGCCACGCCGGCGGCGAGGTAGGTGTCCTGGGTCTCGAGCGCGCGGTGATAGCGTGCGAGGTACTGCTCGTCGGCCGCGCAACGATCGAGCGTAGCCTGGTCGACACAGCGGAGCATGAGCCGCGGATTGCCGCCGGTCTGCTTCCACAACTCGGGGTCGAGATCCTCGAACAGCGCCCGCGTCGGGCGATGCCAGCTGAAGAGCAGGTTGCCTGCCAGCTCTGACAGCCGCGACAGGCCCGAAGGGATCACCGCGGTGACTTCGAGGAGGGAGTTTCTCATCACCTGCTTTCGACGGGGTAAGGGGCGAGTCTAGCAGCCAGGGCCTGCGGCGGCCGGCGGCGCGCGACCCGAGTGCGGTGGCCAGCCATCCGCTTGGCGCCCTCTCGGCACGTGCTCCAGGCTATGTACTATCCATAATACTAGTTGATCGATAGTACTATACACTATATAATACTGTGGTATGGATGATAGCCAGGCGCGCAAGTTCCAGAAGGACCTCAACGCCGGGCTGGTGGCGCTCGTGCTCCTGGCCGTGCTCGAGCGCACTCCGGAGGACCTCTACGGGTACGAGATCGCCAAGCGGCTGCAGAAGGCAAACGAGGGCGAAGCGCTGTTCAAGGAAGGCACGATCTACCCCGTCCTGCGTGCGCTCGCCGCCCAGGGACTGCTCACCAGCCGCGTGGTGCCTTCCTACTCCGGACCGCCGCGCCGCTATTACCGCATCACCGACGAGGGCCGGGCACTGCTGCGCGAGTGGCGTGAGATCTGGCGGCAAACGCGGGCCTTCGTCGACCGCTTCACTGAAGGAATCGACTCATGAGTGCTCATGCTCCCCGCTCGATCGATGAATACCTGAGGCAGCTGCGCGCGGCGCTCGAGGGACAGGATCCCGCGCTCATCCAGGACGCGCTCTACGACGCGGAGGAGTACCTGCGCGCCGAAGTCGCCTCGCACCCGGGCAAGTCCGAGGCCGACGTGCTCGAGCTCATCGCCAGCACCTACGGCGCGCCCGAGGAGGTGGCGGCGGCCTACCGCGACACCGAGGTGAAGGTGAAAGCGGCGCTCAATACACCGGCACCACGAGCGGCCGCGCAGGCCTCGGGTGCGCGGCGCTTCTTCGGGGTGTTCATGGACCCGCGCGCCTACACTTCGCTGTTCTACATGCTGCTGACGCTCGCGACCGGCATCGTGTACTTCACGTTCGTCGTGACCGGCCTGTCGCTCTCGGCCGGGTTTGCGATCCTCATCATCGGCGTGCCCTTCTTTCTCGCCTTCATCGGCATGGCGCGCGTCATCGCGCTCGGCGAAGGGCGGCTGCTCGAGGCGATCGCCGGCGAGCGCATGCCGCGGCGCCCCGTCCATCCCGGGCCGCCGGCGGGCTGGTGGACGCGTATCGGCGAGATGCTGAAAGATGCGCGTACCTGGACGACGCTCCTGTACCTGCTGCTCATGCTGCCGCTCGGAATTCTTTACTTCACGATCGCGATCGCCGGGCTCGCCATCGGGTTGCGCCTTGCCGTCGCTCCGGTGATCTACGCCGGGCTGTCCATGGGCTGGTTCCCACCCTACGCGCAGTTCGGGGTGATCCGGATCGACGACTGGTCGACCGGCACGCCGGACTCGTTCCCCGTCGCCTTCATCGAAGTCGTTCTCGGCGTCCTGATCCTGACTCTGCTCATGCATGCGGCGCGCGGCATCGCCCGCGGACATGCCCGCCTCGCCAAGGCGCTGCTGGTGGAGCCCGGTGCGTAGCGTCGCCGTCCCGCTCGCCTGCGCGCTCGCCTGCGCGGCGGCGGCGGCGCGCAGCGGCGCCCAGCTTGCGCCGCTGCCGCTGCCCCCCGCAGCAACGGCAGCGCGTGGCTGCCTGCCCGCCGGCAACGGCTATCTGCGCGCGCGCATCCGCGGCGCCCTCAACCTCGATATCAACTGGCGCAACGCCGAGCTCGAGTGCGAAGGCGACGAGCGTTCCGACGGCAGCGCCATGCGCGTGATCTTCGCTGGCCCGAGGGGTCCGGGCGGGCACCGCTTGCGCATGGTGTTCGGCATCGCCAGGGCGCGCGAGGGCAGGAACGGGCGCGAGCTGCCGACCAACCTCACGGTGATTCTCGAGGGCGACGGGCGGCTGTTCGCCACGCGCGGCGAGGACCGCTGTACCGTCGACACGCTGCGACAGGAGCGGCTCGACGGCGGCGGCGGCGCCCCGCGCTCCTATCGCGTGGTGGCGCGCGGCTTTTGCTTTTTGCCGGCGAGCACGCTAAACAATGCGCAGCGCATCCTCGTCAGCAGCTTCGACTTTGCAGGCTACGCGGTCTTCGGCCAGCAACCGCAACCGCTGCTGCCGGCGACTGGCAACAGGTTCTGAGACATGCCGATCCCGAAACGCGCGGCCGCTCGCCTCGCCGCCCTCGTCCCAGGCGCTGCCCTGCTGCTCGGCGCGGGCGCCGCTGTGCACGCGCAATCGGACGCCGCCCCGATGGACCTTGCCACCTTCCCGCACACGACGCTCGAGGTCGTGCACCGCGACCGCCAGAGCGTGCATCGCTACCAGTTCGACGTCTGGATCGCCGACACCGAGCAGCGTGCCGAGCAGGGGCTGATGTTCGTCAGCGATCTGCCGGACTCCAAGGGCATGGTGTTCCCGCTCGATCCGCCGCGGCTCGAGTTGATGTGGATGAAGAACACCTACATCGAGCTCGACATGCTGTTCATCGGCACCGACGGCCGGGTCGTGAAGATCATCGAGCGCGCCCGGCCGCTGTCGCTCGAGACGCTGTCCTCCGGGCAGGTGGTCGCGGCGGTAGTCGAGCTCAAGGGCGGCGAAGCGTCGAAGCTCGGACTCGGCGTGGGCGATCGCGTCAGCTGGCAGGATCCGTCCCGCAAACCCCAGGCCTAGCTGACCGCGGGCGGCACGGCATCGAACGCCAGGGCGATGCGCGGCTGCATGCCGTGGATCGGATTCGTCCCGTGCCACAGGTAGGAGGGGAACAGCACCAGCATCCCGGCCACCGGACGCACGTGCAGCTCGGGCGTGGCGTCCGGCACCGCGAAGCGCGGCTCGCCGAACTTGAGCCACCCGCTGCGCAGCGCCGTGTCATCCGACTCCTCGGGTACTGCCGCGTAGTACGCCGAGCTGATCCAGCCGTGGTCATGGTAGTGGTTGACGTGATAGCCGTCGCGGCCCAGCTGCACCGACCAGGCTTCGGCGATCACCGCCGAAGCCCGGTTGCGCGCCGTGAACGGGTGGCGTGCATCGCAGCCGAGCGCGCCGGTGTACTCCGCGAGGGCCGGCGCGCAGGCGGCGAGCACCGCCTGGATCGCCGGCTCCGGATCGGCGACCAGGTCGTGCGCCGTCTGGCTGCCGTTACGCACGCTCGGCGCGAGCGGCAGGACTGCGATGCGCTGCCGCGCGGCGAGCGCCTGAATGAGCGCCGCGTTGAGCGCCGCCATGGATCCAAAGGCCGCCGGCGGCTCGAGCGGGTAGCTGCGCACCAGGCGCTCATAGTCGAACCACTCCCGGTAGGAGTCCCGCCCGAGCAGGCGCGCAGCCGTCGCCTCCCAGGCGAGCCAGCGTTGTGAGAGCGGCTGCGAGACGCGCTGCGCACGAACGAACGCCAGCGCTTCCTGCGCTCGGCCGCGCGACAGCAGGATCGACACCACGTTCTCCACCGCCGCCGCATCGTCCGGCAGCGCCGCCGCCGCCTCGAGTGCATGGGTCTCGGCCTCGGCCAGCCGCTCGCCCTCGCGCAGCACCTGCGAGAGCAGCAGCCGCAGCCGCGGCTGCAGGCCGGCGCGCTGCAGCTCCTCGCGCAGCAGCTGCTCGGCGAGCGCGGCGTGGCCCGTGCGCGTGAGCAACGCCGTCAGCTTCGCCCGCAGCTCGAAGTCCTCCGCAGCCTGCCCGACCGCAGCGATCAGCGAGCGTGCAAACTCGGCATCCCCGCACGTCTGGCGCAGACGCGCCAGCTCGAGTTGTGCCTGCACATGCCGCGGCGAGAGCTGCACAGCGTGCGCGTAGTCACGCTCGGCCTCGGCCAGGCGCCCGAGCTGCGCGAGCACGCGGGCGCGCGACAGACTCAGGTCGAATCCGCGCATGCCGAGCGATTGCGCGCGCGCGAGCTGCTCGAGCGCCTCCTGCGCGCGGTCCATGCGCGCGAGCAGCGCGCCGAGCTGCTGCTGCGCCGGCCCGAGGCGCGGGTTCAGGGCGAGCGCGCGCCGGTAGGCGGACTCGGCCTCGGGCAGGCGGCCGCGACGCGTGAGAATCAGGCCGAGAGCGCTCCAGCCGCGCGCGTCCTGCGGGCTGGCAGCGAGCAAGGTACGGCACTCCGCCTCGGCTTCCACGACGCGCCCGAGCCCCTCGAGACTGAGCGCCAGCCCGTGGTGCGCCGCGAGCTGCCCCGGATCGAGCTGCAGCACCCGCCGGTAGGCGCGCACGGCATCCGCGAGGCGGCCGTGCCGCCGGAGAAAAGTCGCGAGGTTGAGCCGCAGGCTCGGATCGTGCGGCGAGAACTCGATGCTGCGGCGGATCAACTGCTCGCCGGCGGCGGCATCGCCGCTGCGGGCGCGGATCAGTCCGAGCAGGTGCGTCGCCGCGGGGTTGGCGGGCTCGCTCGAGAGTACGGCAAGACAGGCCCCCGCGGCCTCGCCGAGCTTGCCCGCATCGAGAAGCGCGCCCGCGCGCGCCAGCTGCGCGGAGACATCCGCCGCCGCGCCGGTCACGGCTGCGGGGCCGCGGTGGTGGCGCGGGTCGTGGACGCGGACGCCGCGGGCGAGGCGCGGTGCGTGAGC
The DNA here is from genome assembly GCA_030040525.1 of Gammaproteobacteria bacterium. GTDB lineage: Bacteria > Pseudomonadota > Gammaproteobacteria > Steroidobacterales > Steroidobacteraceae > 13-2-20CM-66-19. The sequence continues at coordinate 7,574 of JASHTN010000420.1, forward strand.
GGCTTGCGCTTGTGCAGGATCTGCGGCCCGATCGGCGCGCCGAAGACGCGCTGGCCGGTATGGCGGGGCGCAAACGCGCTCGCCTTCGCAGGCGCCTTGGCGTCGGACGGATCGGCGCGCGCCGGCGCGGCAGCCTGCGTCAGGCCAAGCGCGAGAAGGACCCCAAGCAGAGCGAAGCGGCTCACGCTCGCACTTTACCGCGGCGCCGGGTGAAACGTCCTGCGAGTTGGTTCTGCGCCTGCGCGCCAGGGCGGGCGTACGTGCTACTTTGCCGCCCTCGGCACCACGCGCTAGGATTCGTAAGTTCATGACCAACAAAGGCATTGTGCTCGCCGGCGGCTCGGGCACGCGTCTGTACCCGGTGACCCGCGCAATCTCCAAGCAGCTCCTGCCGCTCTATGACAAGCCGCTCGTGTACTACCCGCTGGCGACGCTCATGCTCGCCGGCATCCGCGACGTGCTGCTCATCTCGACTCCGGAGGACCTGCCGCTGTTTGAACGGCTGCTCGGCGACGGCTCGCAGTGGGGCATCCGGCTGCGTTACGCCCCGCAGCCCGAGCCGCGCGGCATCGCCCAGGCGCTGCTGATCGGCGCGCCGTTCATCGCTGCGGAGCCGGTGTGCCTGGTGCTGGGCGACAACCTGTTCTACGGGCACGGGCTCCCGGAGCAGCTGCGCGCGGCTGCAGCCCGGGCGCGCGGCGCCACGGTGTTCGCGTATTACGTGCGCGACCCGCAGCGCTACGGAGTGGTGGAGTTCGACGTGCACGGCCGCGCCGTGGGGCTGGAGGAGAAGCCCGCGGCGCCGCGCTCGCATTACGCAGTCACGGGGCTGTACTTCTACGACGGGCGCTGCGTGGAGATTGCGCGCGGCCTCGAGCCCTCCGCGCGCGGCGAGCTCGAGATCACCGACGTCAATCGCGCCTACCTCGCCCAGGGGGCGCTGCGGGTCGAGGTCCTCGGCCGCGGCGCCGCCTGGCTGGATACCGGCACGCATGCCGCACTGCTGCAGGCGGCGAACTTCGTCGAGACGATCGAGGGGCGCCAGGGGCTCAAGGTCTGCTGCCCCGAGGAGATCGCCTACCGCCAGGGCTTCATCGACCGCGCGCAGCTGCTGAAGCTCGCGCAGGGGCTGAAGCGCACCGGCTACGGCGAGTATCTCGAGAGCATCCTCAACGAGCGGGTGTTCTGATGCGCAGCACGGCGCTGGCGCTTCCCGGGCTGCTGCTGATCGAGCACCAGGTGTTCGAGGATGCGCGCGGCGCGTTCTTCGAGAGCTGGAACGAGCGCGAATTC
>JASHTN010000421.1 GCA_030040525.1 Gammaproteobacteria bacterium
GGGTTGGCGGCGGCCGCTGGCGGCGGCGCCTGCGCGGCCGCAGCTGCCGCGACCGCCAGGCTGGCAACTGCGAGAAGCAACCCCCATGCCGTATGGCGCGGCACGGCCGCCCGTACTGAACTCACGCGGCGAAGAATACCAGCATGCGCCCGGCGGCGCGCCGCCGCCCTCGCCTCCGGTGCGCGGCCTCGCGGATAATGCGTCCATGACTCACGCCCTGTGCTTGACCGCTGCGCGCGCCCGGCGCGTGGCGGTGTTGGCGACGGCTGCGGTCGGCCTGCTCGCCGCGCACGGCGCACGCGCACAGTCGCCCCCCGTCAGTGACTGGGGCTACTACGGCGGCGACATGTTCGGGGAGCGCTTCTCGAGTCTCGACCAGATCAACCGCGGCAATGTCACGCAGCTCGAGGTCGCGTGGACCTATCGCACCGGCGAGCGCGGCGCGCATTTCGCCCGCGCCGACCGCCTCACCTTCGAGGCGACGCCGGTGCTCGGCTACGGCCGGCTGTATCTCGAGACCGCCACCAACATCGTGATTGCGCTCGACCCGGCGAGCGGCGCCGAGCGCTGGCGCTTCGATCCGCACGTCGACCGCACGCGGCGCTACAGCGACAGCGCCGCGCGCGGCGTGGCTCTGTGGCAATCCGGCGACGCGCGGGCGGCGGGTCCGTGCACGCGGCGCGTCTTCACCGGCACGCTGGACGCACGGCTGCTGGCGCTCGATGCCGACACTGGCCGGCCGTGCGCGGATTTCGGCGCCGGCGGTGCCGTGGACCTGACACAGGGTGTGCGGATCCGCGATCGCGAGGCTTACCTCGTAACCTCGCCGCCCGCGATCTACGGCAATGTCGTGATCGTCGGCTCCTCGATCGGCGACAACCGCGCCGCCGACGTCGAGCGCGGCGTCATCCGCGGCTTCGACGCGCGCAGCGGCGCCCTGCTCTGGTCGTTCGACCCGATCCCGGATTCGCCGGCGCATCCGGCCGCGGGCGAATGGAACCCGGCCCAGGCGGCCGGCACCGGCGCCGGCAATGCCTGGGGCGTCATGTCGGTGGACCAGGAGCACGGGCTGGTGTTCGTGCCGACGGGCTCGGCGAGCCCCGACTTCTACGGCGGCACGCGTCTCGGCAGCAACCGTTTCGCCGACTCGCTGCTGGCGCTCGACGCGGCGCACGGCCGGCTGGTATGGGCGCGGCAGCTGGTGCACCACGACCTGTGGGACTACGACGTCTCCGCCGAGCCGGTGCTCGGCGACATCGAGGTGCAGGGCGTGCCGGTACCGGCCGTCATCCAAGCCACCAAGACCGGCATGCTGTACGTGTACGAGCGCACGCACGGCCAACCGCTGTTCCCCATCTACGAGCGCGCCGTGCCCGCCAGCGCCGTGCCCGGAGAGCAGGCCTCGCCGACGCAGCCGTTCTCGGCGCTGCCCGCGCTCGTATCGCCGCGCCCGATCGATCCGCGCGATGCCTGGGGCGTCACCTTCTGGGACCGTGCCAAGTGCCGCGCCCTGATCGCCTCGCTGCGCAACGAGGGCATCTTCACGCCTCCCGACACCCGCGGCACGCTGCTCTCGCCGGGCTACATCGGCGGAGTGGACTGGGGCGGGATCGCCTACGACGAGTCGAACCAGCGCGTGATCGCCGCGGTCAACAATCTGCCGATGGTCGTGACGCTGATCCCGCGCAGTGAGTTCGATGCCGAGCGGCGCTCGGAGCAGTTTCCGCATTCGGACTTCGGCGCCCAGACCGGCACGCCCTACGGCATGCGCCGGGAGCCGCTGCTCTCGCCGTGGGGGCTACCGTGCACGCCGCCCCCGTGGGGCACGCTGGTAAACGTCGATTTGCGCCACAACCGCATCGTCTGGCGGGTGCCGCTCGGCTCGACCGAGGGCTTCACGCCCTGGTTCCTGCCGGTGCGCGACTTCGGCATGCCCAACATGGGTGGCCCGATCGCGACCGCCGGCGACCTGGTGTTCGTCGGTGCGGCGGCCGACAGCTACCTGCGCGCCTTCGACCTCGAGACCGGGCGCGAGCTGTGGAAATACAAGCTGCCCGCTGGCGGCCAGGCAACCCCCATGACCTATCGCGCCGGCTCCGACCAACGGCAGTACCTCGTCATCAGCGCCGGCGGCCATGGTCCGCTCGGCATCCCGCGCGCTGATTACATCCTGGCGTTCGCCCTGCCGCGAGCCGCGCCCGCTGCAGCCGGCGCGGCCCGGGCGCGCTAGGGAGTCACCGCGGAGATCTGCATGCTGCTGCTGCTGCTGCCGTACATCATCCAGATACTGCTGATCATCCACGTCATCAGGACCGGACGGAATCAGCTGTGGATCTGGGTGCTGCTGTTCGTGCCGTTCGGGCTGGGTGCGCTGGCCTACCTTGCGGTGGAGGTCGTGCCGGAGCTGCTGCACGGCAGGGCCGCGCAGCGCACCGCCCGTGGCATGCGCCGCGCCCTCGATCCGAGCGCGGACCTGCGCCGCTACGAGAACGAGGTGCGCGTGGCGGGCAACGTCGCCAGCCGCCAGCGCTACGCCGAGGAGCTGGTGCGTCACGGCCGCTGCGCCGAGGCCATCATCCAGTACGAGCAAGCGCTGAGCGGACTCTACGAGCACGACCCCAACCTCATGCTGGGACTCGCGCAGGCGCAGTTCGCGGGTGGCGATGCGCCGGCGGCGCGCACCACTCTCGATGCCCTGATCAGGCACAACCCCGAGTTCCGTTCGCCGGCCGGACACCTGCTGTACGCGCGCGCGCTCGAGGGCGAAGGCAACGCGGCGAAGGCGCTGGAGGAATACCGCGTGCTGGCGCCATCCTACCCCGGGGCCGAGGCCGCGGTGCGTTACGCGCAGCTGCTCGCGGCGCAGGGTCAGCGCGAGGCGGCGCAGCAAGTAGCGCGCGAGCTGCTCGAGCAGGCGCGCATCGCGCCCGGGCACTACCGGCGCGCGCAGCGGGAGTGGCTGGAGGCGGCGCGCAGACTGTTCTGATTGGCAAAATCGCCTGCGGCGATTTTGCGGACATCAGCTCCGTTGCCGGCCGCGAAAGGCGTGACTTTCGCGGCCTGCGCCTCGGGGCGGCGATTTTGCGGACATCAGCTTCGCTTCCGGGCGCCTCTGCCGAGCGGGATCTGCTGCGTGATGCAGTGGATGTTGCCGCCGCCGAGCAGCACCTCGCGCGCCGGCACGCCCGTGACGCGGCGGCCTGGAAACAGCCCCTTGAGGCGCTGCGCGGCCAGCCGGTCGCTACGCGCGTCGAGCAGCGGCATGACGATGCCGCGGTTGGCGATATAGAAATTGACGTAGCTGGCGGCGAGCCGCTCGCCCGCGACGCGCCGCCGGGTGCCGGCACGCCGCGCGATGCCGGCGGCTTCGCGCGCGCTCAGGGTGAGGGGTCCGGGCATGGGGAGCTTCGTCACCTTGAGGCGCCGGCCGCGGGCATCGCGGGCGGCGTGCAGCCGCTCCCAGGCATCGAGCGAGATGGCGTGCTGCGGGTCGCGCCGCCGCTCGCTCCACGTGACACAGACGACGCCCGGGCGCGCGAAGCACGCGAGGTTGTCGATATGCCCGTCGGTCTCGTCGTTGAATACGCCCTTGCCGAGCCAGATGATCGTGCTCACGCCGAGATACTCGCGCAGCCGCTGCTCGATGTCGGCGCGCGCCAGGTGCGGATTGCGGTTGGGATTGAGCAGGCATTCCTCGGTGACGAGCGCCGTCCCCTGGCCGTCGACGTGGATCGCACCGCCCTCGTTGACGAGCGGCGCGCGGTAGCGCGCGAGCCCGCCGAGATCGAGTACCCGGCGCGCCACGCGCTCGTCCCGGTCCCAGGGGAAGTACAGACCGCCGGCGAGGCCCCCCCAGGCGTTGAAACGCCAGTCGACCCCGCGCACCCGCCGGCGCCGGTCCACCACGCAGGTCGGTCCGACATCGCGCATCCAGCAGTCATCGTGCGCCATGGCCACCAGGCGCACGCCGGGCGGCAGCAGCGCGCGCGCCCGCTTGAGCTGCGCCCGCGAGACGCCCATCGTGACGGGCTCGAACTGCGCAATCGCCGCGGCCACCTGCGCGAAGGCCAGCTGCGCCGGGCGCGCCGCCTCGCGCCAGTTGTCGGGCCGCTCCGGCCAGAGCATCCAGCAGCCGGCGTGCGGCTCGAACTCGCCGGGCATGTGGAAACCGTCGGCAGCGGGCGTGCTCGCGAGCGCGCGGCTCATCGGCGCAGGTGGCTGTGCCTGAATCCGTAGCCGGCGTAGATCGACATGCCGAGCACGGTCCAGATCACCAGCCGGATCCACACGCCGTTCGAGAGGGCGAGCGTCATCCCCAGGCACACCAGCGCGCCCAGCACGCAGGTGAACGGCGCCCACGGCACGCGGAACGGACGATGGACGTCCGGACGCGTACGCCGCAGCACCAGCACTCCGATGCAGACCACCGCGAACGCCAGCAGGATGCCGATGGAGATGAGCTCGGCGAGCAGGTCGAGCGGAAATACTCCGGCAATCAGCGCGGCGAATACCCCGGTGATCAGCGTCGCAACATGCGGTGTCCTGAAGCGCGGATGGCAGCGGCTCATGTAGCGCGGCAGCAGGCCGTCGTCGGCCATCGACAGGAGGATCCGCGGCTGCCCGAGGAGCGAGGTCAGAATGACGGAGGTCATGCCGGCGATGATGCCCGCCTTGACGAACCAGCCGA
>JASHTN010000422.1 GCA_030040525.1 Gammaproteobacteria bacterium
GAGATCACCCCGATCCGCTCGGTGGATCGGCTGCCGGTCGGCAGCGGCCGCCGCGGTCCGGTCACCGAGGCGCTGCAGAGCGCATTCTTCGGCCTGTTCTCCGGCAAGACCGCCGACAAGTGGGGCTGGCTCGACTACGTCGACATGTCGGCGCGGCGCCCGGCCGCCGCGGCCGGCTGAGCCGCGCGCGCTGCGCCTCTCCTCGCTGCCGATGCCGAGCGCGCCACGAACACTCTTTGAGAAGGTCTGGCAGCGCCACGAGGTCGTGCCCGAGACCGCGGCGGCCCCGGCGGTGCTGTACGTCGACCTGCATCTGGTCCACGAGGTCACCTCGCCGCAGGCGTTCACGGTGCTGCGCGAGCGCTCGCTGCCGGTGCGGCGTGCGGACCTGACGCTCGCGACCCTGGATCACTCGACGCCGACGCTCACCGCGCAGGTCTTTGGCGGCGCGCCCATCGCGATCGAATCCGCCGCGCGCCAGGTGCACGAGATCGAGCGCAATTGCGCCGAGTTCGGCGTGGAGCTGCTCGGGCTGCGCAGCGCCGAGCGCGGCATCGTGCACATCATCGGGCCGGAGCTCGGGCTCACGCAGCCGGGCAAGACCGTGGTCTGCGGCGACAGCCACACCAGCACCCACGGGGCGCTCGGCGCGCTCGCCTTCGGCATCGGCACGACCGAGGTCGGCCACGTGCTCGCGACGCAGTGCCTGCTGCAGCGCAAGCCGCGCACGCTCGCGGTCAACGTCGCGGGAAAGCTGCGCCCGGGAGTGACCGCCAAGGACCTGATCCTCGCCATCATCGGCAGACTCGGCGTCTCAGGCGGCGCCGGGCACGTGATCGAGTATCGCGGCGCCACCATCCGCGCTCTCGACATGGACGAGCGCATGACGGTGTGCAACATGTCGATCGAGGCCGGCGCGCGCGCCGGCATGATCGCTCCCGACGAGACGACCTATGCGTACCTCGCCGGGCGGCCGCGCGCCCCCCGGGGCGCTGACTGGGAGCGCTCGCTGGCGGCCTGGCGCGAGCTGCCCGGCGAGCCGGGCGCGCGCTTCGACCGCGAGCTCGCCATCGATGCGGACGAGACCGAGCCGATGATCACCTGGGGCACGAACCCCGGCATGTCCGTCGCCGTCGGCAGCCCGATCCCCGCGGCGGGCGATGCGCTCTTCGAGCGGGCGCTCGCCTATATGGGCTTCACGGCCGGCCAGCCGATCAAGGACCAGCCGGTCAACGTCGTGTTCGTCGGCAGCTGCACCAACGCGCGCCTCTCGGACCTGCGCAGCGCCGCCGGCCTGCTGCGCGGGCGGCGCATCGCGCGCGGACTCACCATGCTGGTCGTGCCCGGCTCACAGCAGGTGAAGCGCCAGGCGGAAGCCGAAGGACTCGATCGCGTGTTCCTCGACGCCGGCGCCGAGTGGCGCGAGTCGGGCTGCTCGATGTGCATCGGCATGAACGGCGATGTCGTCGCGCGCGGCCAGTACGCGGTGAGCACCAGCAACCGCAACTTCGAAGGCCGCCAGGGAAGCGGCGCGCGCACCCTGCTCGCCAGCCCGCTCACCGCCGCCGCCAGTGCCGTGCGCGGCCGGGTCACCGACCCGCGCGAGCTCCTGTGAGGCGAGCCTCAGGGATGCAAGCCTTCACCACCCTCACGGCCCGCACGGCGGTGCTGGCGGCCGACAACGTCGATACCGACCAGATCATCCCGGCGCGCTTCCTGACGACGACGGCGCGCACGGGGCTCGGTGCGCACCTGTTCGCCGACTGGCGCTACGACCCGGCGGGCCGGCCGCGACCGGAGTTCGTGCTCAATCGGCCCGAGGCCGCCGGCTGCGGGATCCTCGTCTCCGGAGGCAACTTCGGCTGCGGCTCCTCGCGCGAGCACGCCCCCTGGGCGCTGCTCGACTACGGCTTCCGCGCCGTGATTTCCACCGGCATCGCCGACATCTTCCGCAACAACTCGCTGAAGAACGGCCTGCTGCCGGTGATCGTCGACGCGGCGACCGGCGCCTGGCTCATCGCCCACCCGGGCATCGAGCTGACGCTCGATGTGCCGAGCACCACGCTCACCCTGCCGGAAGGTCGCGTGGTGAGCTTTCCGCTCGAGCCGTTCGCCCGGCACTGCCTGCAGAACGGCGTGGACGAGCTCGGCTATCTCCTCGGGCACCGCGCCGCGATCGGGACTTTCGAGACGCGCCGATGAGAGCACGGATTGCCGTGCTGCCCGGCGACGGGATCGGACCGGAGGTGATCGCCGAGGCCCGCGCGTGCCTCGCGGCCGTCGCACAGCGCTTCGGCCACGAGCTCGAGCTGACCGAGCTGCCCTTCGGCGGTGCCGCGATCGACGCGCACCGCGATCCGCTGCCGCCGGCGACGCTCGCGGCCTGCCGTGCTGCGGACGCCGTGCTGCTGGGCGCGATCGGCGGGCCCAAGTGGAGCGCGCCCGATGCAGCGCTGCGCCCTGAGAGCGGGCTGCTCAGGCTGCGCAAGGAGCTCGGCGTCTACGCGAACCTGCGCCCGGTCAGGGTTCACGCCGCGCTCGCCGATGCCTCGACGCTCAAGCCCGAGGTCCTCGCCGGCGTCGATCTCGTCTTCGTGCGCGAGCTGACCGGCGGCATCTACTTCGGCGAGAAGCGGCGCGATGCCACGAGCGCGAGCGATCTGTGCGAGTACCACGTCGAGGAGATCGAGCGCATCGTGCGTGCGGCGGCGCGCCTCGCTCGCGAGCGGCGGCGGGCGCTCACCTCGATCGACAAGGCGAACGTGCTCGAGACCTCGCGCCTGTGGCGCGCCGTGACCACCCGGGTCATGCGCGAGGAATTTCCCGACGTCGCGCTCGAGCACATGCTGGTCGATGCGGCCGCGATGCACCTCATCCACCGGCCGCGCGACTTCGACGTGCTGGTCACCGAGAACATGTTCGGCGACATCCTCACGGATGAGGCCTCGATGCTCGCCGGCTCGCTGGGGCTGCTGCCGTCGGCATCGCTCGGCGAGGGGCGGCGCGGCGTCTACGAGCCGATCCACGGCTCGGCACCCGACATCGCGGGCCGCGGCGTCGCCAACCCCTGCGGCGCGATCCTCAGCGGCGCGCTGCTGCTGCGCCATTCGCTCGGACTGGCGCGCGAAGCGCACGCCCTGGAGCGCGCCGTGGAGGCGGCGCTTGCCAGCGGTGCGCGCACGGCGGATTTATGCGCGGGTCGCCCGGGCTCCCTCGGCACCCGGGCGATGGGAGAGGCAGTCCTCAGCCGGTTGCCAACGCCCGGCTGACCTCGCGCACGGGCAATACTCGCGCGGCACGCTCGAGCGCGCGCGCCAAGTCGGCGCGCAGATCCTCCAGCGCCTCGATCCCGACCGACAGCCGGATCAGGCCGTCGGCAAGCCCTGCTCTGCGGCGCGCCTCCGGGTCCATTGCCGCATGAGTCATCGTCGCCGGGTGGGCGACGAGGCTCTCGACGCCGCCGAGCGACTCGGCCAGGGAGAAGCAGCTCAGGTCGCCGACGAACTCGCGGACCGCATCGTGTCCGCCTTCGAGCTCGAGGCTCACGACGGCGCCGAAGCCCTGCTGCTGGCGCTTCGCCAGCTCGTGTCCCGGGTGACTCGCGAGCCCCGGGTACCAGACGCGGCGCACGTTGGGCTGCTCGTCGAGCCAGTGCGCCAGCGCGTGTGCGTTGCGGGCGTGATGCTCGAGGCGCGCATAGAGGGTGCGCAGCCCCCGCAGCGTCAGGAAGCTGTCGAACGGCGCCCCGGTGACGCCGAGGCAATTGGCCCACCAGGCGACCTGCTCGTGCAGCTTGCCGTCACGGGAGACGATCGCACCGCCGACGACGTCGCTGTGGCCGTTGAGGTACTTGGTGGTCGAATGCACCACGAGGTCGGCCCCGAGCGTGAGCGGCTGCTGCCACGCGGGCGACAGGAAGGTGTTGTCGACGACGATGAGCGCACCGGCCGCGCGGCCCAGAGCGGCAAACGCCGCGATGTCCGTGATGCGCAGCAGCGGGTTGCTCGGCGTCTCGATCCACAGCAGCGCTGCCGGCCTGCCGAGCGCGGCGCGCACCGCTGCCTCGTCGCCGAAATCGACGAACTCCACCTCGCGCTCGCCGCGCCGGCGCCAGGCGTCGAACAGCCGGTAGGTGCCGCCGTAGCAATCATGCGGCGCGACGATGCGCCCCCCCACCGGAATCAGATAGCCGGTGAGCGCCACCGCCGACATGCCGCTCGAGGTGACCACGGCGCCCGCGCCGCGCTCGAGATCGCTGAGGGCCTGCGCGAGCAGATCGCGTGTCGGGTTGCCGGAGCGCGTGTAGTCGTAGGCGCGCTT
>JASHTN010000423.1 GCA_030040525.1 Gammaproteobacteria bacterium
ACCTCGCGCGCGCCCTGGATGGCGGCCTCGAAGGGCGCCATGCCCGTCTCGATGTGGCGCGTGACGTTTTCCAGTACCACAATGGCGTCATCGACCACGAAACCGGTGGCGATTATCAGCGCGATGAGCGAGAGGTTGTCGAGGCTGTAGCCGAGGAGGTCCATCGCACCAAGAGTTCCGAGAAGCGAGATCGGCACCGCCACCGCCGGCACTACCGCCGCGCGGCCGTTGCGCAGGAACAGGAATACCACCAGGATCACCAGCGCTATGGCGATCAGCAGCGTCACTTTTGCGGCGGCGAGCGAGGAGCGCAGCGTCACTGTGCGGTCCACGGCGATCTTCAGATTGATATCGGCAGGAATCGAGGCTCGGAGCGCTGAGAGCAGCACCTTAACGCGATCGACCGCGTCGAGGATGTTGGCGCCTGGTTGGCGGTAGAGGATGACCAGTACCGCGGGCTGTCCGTTGGCAAGGCCGAGATTTCGCACGTCCTCCACCGAATTCACCACCTCACCCACGTCCGAAAGCCGCACCGCGGCGTTGTTGCGGTAGGCTATGACCAGGTTGCGGTACTGCGCCGCCCGGCTCGCTTGGTCATTGGTGTAGAGCTGATAGCGCTTGTCGCCGATGTCGATCGAGCCCTTGGGCGTGTTGGCATTGGCCGCGGCGAGCGCGGCTCGCACGTCCTCGAGTCCGATCCCATACTTAAAGAGCGTTGTCGGATTCAGCTCGACCCGCACCGCCGGCAGCGAGCCGCCGCCGATCCGCACCCGTCCAATGCCGCTCACTTGCGAGAGCTTCTGCGCCAGAATCGTGTCAGCGGAGTCGTACAGCTGACCGGGCGTGAGCGTATGGGACGTGAGCACAAGGATCAGTACCGGTGGCTCCGCGGGATTCGCCTTGTGGTAGGTCGGATTGCTGCGCAGCGCTGTCGGCAGGTCCGCGCGTGCCGCGTTGATCGCCGCCTCGACGTCCCGCGCCGCGCCATCGATGTCGCGATCGAGCCCGAACTGCAGCGCAATATCCGACTCTCCGGTTGCGCTCGATGAGGTCATCTCGGTCACATCCGCGATCTGGCCGAGGTGCCGCTCAAGGGGAGTGGCCACGGTGGCCGCCATGACTTCGGGACTCGCGCCCGCCATGGATGCGGATACCCAGATCGTCGGGTAATCCACTTGGGGAAGCGAGGCCACCGGCAGCTTGAAGTAGGCGATGATACCGGCGAGCGCGATGCCGACCGTCAGCAGCGTCGTCGCCACGGGACGGCGGACAAAGAGCTCAGAAGGGGTCATTGGTCGCCGCTCCGCGAGGGATCGGTTCAGGCGCCAGCTGCGTAAGGCATTCTATTCAGACAGCGTGGCGCTGACTCCTGTTCAAATCCGCGTTTCAAAATCCTCTCTCACATATCGAAACTAAAGCCGGCTGCGTTGACGGCCCTTTCGACGGCATTGACCCCCGGGTGCTGTGGGTCTGGATCGAATTACTCTTCCCCGCATCGGCACAGGCCAGCCGCTCCGAGCCACGAATTCTGTGCTCTCGCAAGACGTAAGCGACACCCCCAACAGTATGCGGACCGCAGATCATACAAGTCCGCCGTTCTCGCTGCCGCGCGTGGCGGAAACCGCTGTCCTGGCGTGAGAGACGACACAAACCTTTCATCAAGCCGCTCTAGCATATACGTGCGTAAGCTCGGTCGTTTGTCCGCAGTCACTTCTGGACCACCGCGCGACCACTCGCTCCCAAGCTCCTCGGAATCGTATAGCTGTTTTCGCGTGGCTTAGGTACGCGACCGCCGTCGGTAAGCGATGCGGCGAGGGGCGTCGGAAGAGCGGATCACCAATTCGAAGTCAAGCGTTTTGGAAGCAATCGGGCGATTGCCTGACGCCTTGGGAATAGTACGCAATCGCTCCACAAGCAGTTGGAGAGCCGCTCGAGCCATGTCAGAGATCGGCTGTCGGACCGTGGTCAACTCCGGCCAAGTTGAGCGCGAAAACTCGCTGTCATCGAACCCACAAATCGTCACGTCGCGCGGAACCTTAAGATGCCGACGGCGTGCGACGGAGACAGCCGCTGCGGCCATATCATCATTGCTGGCGAAGATCGCCGTCGGGCGATCAGAAAGATCAAACAGCCGCTCCGCGGCCGCAAGTCCCGAGCGATAGCTAAAATCCCCCTGAACTATCAGCCGATCATCCACCCCGAGACCTGCCTCCGCCAACGCTGCCCGATAGCCGGCCGTGCGTTCGGCCGCGGCAGTCTGATCGGGGCTACCCACAATGAACCCGATGCGGCGATGCCCAAGGCTCAAAATATGCAGCATCATCGCTCGCGCAGCGGCTCGGTTATCGATCTGCACAGACGGTAAGGATACTGAGGGCAACCCTCCGGCGACAGCGACCACGCCGAGCCTGGCCGAGAGCAGCCGAGTGCGTAACGCGCTCCACTCGCACAACGGCGGCGGCAGCACGACGCCGCCGACGCCCGTGCTCTGCAGCTCCCTGGCGATCGCTCGTGCTTTGGCCGGGTCTGAGCACCGGCTGACCACAAGCTGTACATGATGCCGTGCGGCTTCTTCCAGGCTTCCTAGCAGAAACTCACTGAAGAAAGAGGCGCTCGGGTTGGAATAGAGCAAGGCAATGCGCAACGGTGCGCCGCCTGCAAGTGCCCGCGCAGCTTCGTTCGGGGCATATCTCAGGTGGGCCGCTGCCGCGAGCACGGCAGCACGCTTGGCAGCGCTGACATAGCCGCGGTTGTTTAGGGCTCGTGATGCAGTCATGGGCGCCACGCCTGCGCGGTGCGCGACGTCCACGATGGTCGCCGGACGGCGGTTCTGGCGCGTGCGGCTCACCCGAGCATGCGCTCCAGTTCAGTCCCACGCGTCTCGCGTACCTGGCGGATCACAAAGAAAACTGACAGGCATGCAAAGGCCGCATAAGCCATATAGATCACCGGTAGGCCAATCGACGCGGCTAGTGATGGGAAGCTGACGCTGATCGCGAAATTTGCTATCCATTGCGCAGCACCGCTGACGGCCAGCCCTGAGCCCCGAATCTGGTTTGGGAACATTTCCCCCAGCATGACCCACATCACCGGGCCCCAGCTCAGATTAAAGAGGAAGGAATAGGCAATCGCGGCGCTAAGCGCCAGGAGTCCCATGCGACCCGACAGATGCAGGCCGCGGTCGGCGAAAGCGGCGGTGGAAAAGCATGCGGCCATGATAACCAGCGTCAGAGCCATGCCAATCGATCCGGTCAGGAGCAGCGGCTTACGCCCTAAGCGATCAATGAGAGAGATGGCCACTAGACAGGCGACTATAGACACGACACCGGAGAGCACATTAATTTTCAGCGCATCGGCCTCGACAAAACCCACCGCCTGCCACAACACAGCACCATAATAAAAGACAATGTTGATGCCCACCAACTGCTGGAACGTGGCCAGACCGATTCCCACCCAGACGATGCGCCGCCATCGGCCGGTGGCAGGATCCCTCAGATCCGCGAGCTTCGGCGCATGATCGGCCGTCAGTGACGCTCGGATCTCGCGTACTTTGTCCGCCGCACCATCGGCGCCGAACAATCGGCTGATGACGGCCTGCGCCGCTAGCTCGTGGCCTCGGGCAACCAGATATCGGGGGCTCTCCGGAATGAATAACAATGTCACGAAGAAGCAAAACGCGGGAATGAACTGCATCCAGAACATCCAGCGCCAGGCAGCATATCCGAGCCAGAATGAGGCAGTTGATCCTCCAGCGAAGTTGGCCACCCAGTAGTTGACGGCAAATGCTCCGGTGAGGCCGGTGATGATCATCACCTGCTGCAGACTCGAGAGCCGCCCGCGCACGTGTGCCGGTGTGACTTCGCTGATATAAGCCGGTGAAAGAACGCTTGCTGCGCCCACAGCGAGTCCGCCGAGTACTCGAGCCATGATGAACGCCGACGAAGACAGCGCAGCGCCTGCAGCCAGCGCGCTGAGGATAAACAGAAGCGCCGCGATGATCAGAATCCGCCGGCGTCCCCACAGGTCCGAAAGCCGCCCCGCCATAAAGGCACCGGACGCGCAGCCCAGCAGCAGCGCACTGACCACGAGGCCTTCTTCGCCCTTGCTGAGCTGAAACGCCAGTTCCAGGCCCGTCTGGGTCCCGTTGATGACTCCACTGTCGTAGCCGAACATGAAGCCGCCAATGGTCGCCACACTCACAATAGCGGCAATGAACCGCAGATTGGCACGCATCGCATCGCCTTGCAGCATGGCCATTGCCCCTTGGTGGAAGGTACTTCACCCCCTGCGCGCTCGGGTGACACCTATCGCCACGGCAGTAGCGGTAGCGTTGTACCTCGAGCAACCTTTGCCACTATACGCCGATGATCAGTCGGGACAGTTAGATTGGCGTCCGCGGATCAATCCCTTATTGGGATCCCTGACGCGCAACATGAAGCGCATTGTCCAAAGCAGCGGGCTTGCCCGGATGGATCGTTACAGAGGCGGAAAGGCTTCCGTAAACGACGCGGTACCGAACTGCATGATCAGCAGTCAATCTGAGCTCGGTGAGCTCGCCATCATTCCACTTCAAGTCCACCCTACCCCCTCCTCGTACGCGCACCCCACTGAAACTTCCGGTCGGCCATTGACTGGGGAGAGCCGGCAGGACGAGGATTTGTGTGTCGGTGCTCTGAACCAGCATCTCCGTCATTGCTGCCGGACCCCCAAGGTTGCCATCGATCTGGAACGGCGGACAGAGATCGAACATGTTGGGAAGTGTCCTCGTGGTGATGAGGAATCTCAGGTTGGCATACGCGTGCTCCGGGTTGCGCAGCCGGGCCCAAAGGGCTGTCGCACCAGACCCTCTGATAAAAGAGGAACTCACGGTCGGCGAAGTGGTCTCCCGAAGTGGGATAGCCGTTTCTGCGGTTCATTTCTATGAAAAGACGGGGCTTATTAGAAGTTGGCGCACCAAAGGTAATCAACGCCAAAACCTCCACGGGCTATTGAAAGATCGCAGCCACTGTGCGCTGCGACGGCTCGATATTCTGCTATCAGCGCGAATTTCGTGTCACCGAATTCGTGTGCAGGGCAGAGGCCTCCCGTCGATCGTTCGCACGTTTTGCGAGATCGAGGCGCTCTCTCCAGGGATCGGGGCCGGCAACGGGTCCCCTGTCAGTGAAGTTCATGATGAGGTCGGTATCCGCATGATACGCGGGCCAATCTGGTTCGCCTCCAATGCGGGGGACCCCCGTACGAGCGAAGGCTACCCAGTAACGGTGCACGATGCGCGCGACAGCCTCATCCGCCGGCGTGAGATCCTTCCAGCGTGCGGCGAGTGTGTCGAAAACGTACGGATACTCGGTGCCATGCTCCGCCCCCGGAGTGGTCTTGCGCAGTGACTCCGCGACGTAGGAGAAGCGGAACTCGTAGATCGGTTGGCCGCGCGCCGACAGAATCCGCGCGATGGCACGGGCCGGCTCGATCACTATCTGGTCTCCTCCCACCTTGGACTCGATCGCCTCTAGGGCGGTCCCCTCGGGCGCTGCATAGATCCGGCGCGCTGCGGCGGCGTCCGGTCCAAACTGGGCGTAAAGCTCATCGAGTGTCTTCGCCTCGACGGAGCCGGCATCCATACTGTTGGCGCCGATCATCACGGGCACCCGAGCACCTTCGCCTGCCGCGTAGAGATCTACCGGGGTCCCGAGATCCAACTGACCATCGAGGATCGGGCCCTGGAACATGTCGTCCTCGCTGATGAGCTTGCTCGCCGGAATCGCGCGCAGCTTCTCGAGCGCCTCCGGACCCTGACCTTCGATGCCGAATCGCTTCGCGATCGCGAGAACGATCGATTCCGCCGAGTCCACGGGGATCGCATCGTCGAACCCCGTCCTTCCGCCGCCCGATTCGATGATCGCTTTGCTGAACAGCCCTCTCGCGAGGTGTGATATGAGCAGCACGTGCACCGAGTAGCCACCGGCCGAGGTGCCGAGGATGGTCACGTTCGCTGAATCGCCGCCGAATGCAGCGATGTTGCGCCTCACCCATTTGAGTGCGGCGATCTGGTCCATGAAGGCATAATTGCCGAGCGGACCCTCACGCTGCTCGGCGGCAAGAGCCGGATGCGCGAAGAACCCGAAGTTTCCGAGCCGGTAGTTGAAGCTGACGAGTACGATCCCATCACGGGCAAACTCGGTGCCGTCGTAGACTGACGGCGAGCTACCGCCCTCGCCGAATGCACCGCCGTAGATCCACACCATGACCGGCAGCTTGTGCGAGGCGCGTGCAGGTCGCCACACGTTGAGGTAGAGGCAGTCTTCCTCAGGTGTGGTGCGGACTACAGCCGCATGGCTAGTCGGTACCTGCATGCAGTCAGGGCCATAGCGGGTGGCAGGGCGCACGTCCTGCCAGCTCTTGACTGGCTGGGGTGGCCGCCAGCGCCGAGCTCCAGTCGGCGGCGCCGCGAACGGGATGCCTTTGAATGTGAGTACACTCTTCTCGAGGGCCCCCTGGATGACGCCGCCGTCGACACTCACTTTCGTCAAGTCTTCGGCTATCGCAGCGCGCACTGTCAATGTAGCGATAATCACAAATGGTGCGACGGCACCTGCATTGCGGCGCAATGCATGAAGGAGCCACTGTAGAAGCGCGTTCACGAGCCCCGAGTCTTCGGGACGGCGCAGACGTTTCTTTCGGCGTGCGACCACTCACTCAAACCAAGCGCGACATTAGGACGGGTCTATCTTCCAAGATATCTGAGCATGAACTCCTGCATTGCTTTATGGGCGTCTTCGATCTGCGCCGGATCGCCGCCGCCCAACCCGTGTCCGCCCCTATCTATAGGCCACAGAATGTATGGGACGCCATGTTCCCTGAATTGCTCAGCCATTTTTAGTGACTGTTCGAACGGAACGTCCATATCCCAGGTTCCGTGGATCATTAAGGTGGGTGGATAATCGCCCGTGACATTCTTGACGGGTTCGTAGGGCGCAATCTCTCTAGCAAGAGATTCAGGGCTGAACCCACTCACTTCCTGAGGCCAAAGCCCAGTTTGGCGGTAGTACATGTAGATCTTCCCGCCGTCCCCTTTCCGAAGGCTATCGTCGGAAATGACCGTCCCATCCGTTTGCTGCATCGCCTCTTCCTTGGAGATCTTCGGCCTCACGTAACCCGGGAAGGGGTTTGGCTTGGTGAACCAATCGGCGTTCAGCTCGCCATAGCCCCACAGAGAAACGAGCGCCTTCGGTCTTGGCTTCACGCGATATCCGGCTACCAGTGTCAGATATCCTCCCGCCGAGCCTCCAGCGACGATCAGTCGGTTAGGATCGAGATGGAACCGCCTGGCCCCGTCACTGCCCAGCCAGGTAAAAGCGGCTTCGATATCGCTGATGATTGCGGGCAGCTTCGTTTCGGGAGCCAGTCTGTAATCGATCGATACCAGCGCATAACCGTGCTTTTCGGCAAACTCCAAGAAATCAAAATCAGGGAACTCCGCCGACGACTCGAGATCTTCTTCACGATTGCCCATGATCAGCGCACCTCCGTGAATGTACACAATCACTGGGCATTCGCTGTTGCCTCGTGGTCGGTAGACATCGGCCAGGATCTCGTGGCCGTCGACTTTTCGATACGCAAGGGTCGTTTTCTCCAGGCCACCTTCCGGCGAAGCCAATGCAGAGCACATCGTGAAAACCAAGCCCATCGCGCTGACCCGCCCCCAGAGGGTTTTCATTTGATACACCCCGTCTTCCTATTTTTTGTGTACGCCACGGGCATCGTTTCTCGCCCGGTACAGCATGGCGAGCGTGATATTGCGCACTGAGAGTTTGCTGAACTCGATGTGGGCGCGGAGTAGCCGCTGTGCTTCGTCCGCGCGACGCCGCTGAATCGCCGACAGAATCTCTGCGTGCTCATCGTAGGTCGTCGAGATGCGCTCGGCGACGCGCTCGGACTTGATGAAGTCGAGCCTGCGAATAATACGAATTCGCTCCGTGATCTCACGATACGTTCGCAGCATTTCGCCATTACCCGCACTTGCGACGATCTGCGTATGAAATGCCTCATCCAAGGCACCGACCCTCGCCCCATCCTGGAGCCGTCTTTTAACTGACACGTGCCATACCTGCGTCAGTGCCTTAAGTTCGGAACGAGCCTCCACCGCAGCACATAGCTCGCGCACGGCGAAGCATTCAAGCAGCACGCGAAAGTCGTACAGCTCATCGAACTTTTCGAAATTGAGCTGCGGGACGAGCCAGCCCACTTTCGGAATGGGCTCGACAAATCCTTCGTGTTGCAAGCGCTGTAGTGCCTGACGCAGCGGTGTCCGACTAACATTGACCTGATAGGCGAGCTCGGATTCAGAAAGGCGATCGCCAGGCATCAGGTCAAAATCAAAAAGGCGCTGCTTGATCTTCTGGTAAGCCTGTTCGGCAAGGCTAGCGCCGTCCTCGCTTATGTTGACGATTTTCGCCGGCATCGTCTGACTCGCTGATCCGAGAATCGGCCCCTCTGGTATTGTCTGGCCTGGGTGAAATATGATCTAGTATACATCATGTGGGCTTAGTCAGCCGAACGATTTCGGGCAAGCAATTTTATTCACAGGTGATCTTACAGCTTGTCAACTGAGGAATTCGGGGGCCCTATGCAGGACTTTCGCAAACCGCGCGACTCATCAAGCCATCTTCTGCATCGTTCGAAAAGTCGCGGACGAGGCGAAGGTATGTCTTCAGCGCGAGCTTGCCTGCCAGACGAGCTCGCTCGGGCAGTGGAAACCGAAACGGCTCATAAAAGACCGGGTACAGACGCCGTCGCATTCGATACGCGAGCCCGAGCGCCTCGCGGGGTTGACCCACTACGGCCGCTTGGTCGTCGC
Organism: Gammaproteobacteria bacterium; assembly: GCA_030040525.1. Lineage (GTDB taxonomy): Bacteria > Pseudomonadota > Gammaproteobacteria > Steroidobacterales > Steroidobacteraceae > 13-2-20CM-66-19. Next base: position 8,855 of record JASHTN010000423.1, read on the forward strand.
GAGCAACGTACACTGCCACTGACCGTTGCGCGCCTCCATTTCGTGGCTGCGGCCGTCCTGAGATTTCGGCAAAGATCAGGAAAAATCAGTGAAACTAATTCCCCGAATGGTTGCTCGATGAATGAGTTCGCTCATAAGTTCGGCGAAAAATTACGTTTCGGCAACTGTACAAAG
>JASHTN010000424.1 GCA_030040525.1 Gammaproteobacteria bacterium
ACGCTCGATCGCCGCATCGGACACCTCGGGCCCGAAGGCGATGTTGTTGCGGATGCTGTCGTCGAACAGCACCACGTCCTGGCTGACGACCGCGATCTGCTCGCGCAGGTTGCTGAGCTCGTAGTCGCGCACGTCGACGCCGTCGATCGCGACGCGGCCCCCGCCCGCGTCGTAGAAGCGCGGCAGCAGGTTGACGAGCGTCGATTTGCCGCTGCCGGAGCGGCCGACGATGGCGAGCGTCTCGCCGGCGCGTACGCTGAGCGATATGTTGCTGAGCGCCGCCGGCCGGCGCCCCCCGGCTCCCGCCTGCGACGGCACGCCGGCCGCCGCCGGATACGCGAACGAGACGCCCGTGAACTCGACCGCGCCCTGCGCGCGCGCGGTGCGGTACGTGCCGCCGTGCCCCTCGCTGGGCTCGTCGAGCAGCTCGAACAGGCTCTGTCCGCCGGCGACGCCCTGCTGCAGGGGGCCTGCCACCCCCACCAGGTCGCGCAGCGGCTGCGCGATGCTGATCAGCGCCACGAAGAACCCCATGAAGTCCCCGGTGCTGGTGCGCCCGTAGACCGTGTCGGCGAGCGCCAGCGCCAGCACCACCGCCAGCCCGATCGCCGTCACCAGCTGCACGACCGGGTTCGACAGACCCTTGGTCAGGATCAGCTTCATGTTGGAATACAGGTTGTGCTGGTTCACCGCGTCGAACTGGCGGTCGAGATGCTGCTGCGCGTTGTAGACCTTGATCAGCCGCGGCGCCTCGAGGCTCTCCTTGGCGACCCGGGTGACGTCGCCCATCGAGTCCTGGATGCGGCGGCTGTAGCGGCGGAACTTGCGGTTGATGACCGACACCAGCCAGGCCACCAGCGGTCCCATCGTGAGTGCCAGCAGCGCGAGGCGCACGTTGTACCAGAGAACGAGCGCGATGCAGGCGATGATCGTGAGCGTGGTGCGCACCAGCACGACCACCGAATCGGTGGTCGCCTGCGCGACCTGCTCGGTGTTGTACGTGAGGCGCGACAGCAGCATCGCCGGGGAGGTGCGGTCGAAGAAGCCGATCGGCAGGTCGAGGATGCGGCGGAACACCTGGCCGCGCAGCCGGGCGACCACGCGCCGCCCCACGTAACCCATGAAGTAAGTCTGGGTGAAGTCGCCGAGGCCGCGCAGCGCGAACAGCGCGATCACCGCCAGCGGCACCCAGACGATGGTGCGCGGATCGCGCTGCGTCAGGGTGGAGTCGCCGAACCACTTGGCGAGCGCCGCGAAGCTGGTCTGGGTGGCGGCGTACAGGATCGCACCCAGCAGGCCGATCACGAACTGCAGCCGGTAGGGCCGCACGTAGCCGAGCAGCCGGCGGTAGGCCTTCAGGCCGCCGCCGCTGCCGGGCGGCAGCAGGGCGCTGCGGGCGGCGGTGAAAGCGGGCGCCGCGTTCAAGGCTTGCCCGCCGGCTCTTCCTTGACGGTTGCGATGTTGACCTCCGCGAAGCCCAGCCGCCCGAGCACGTCCATGGCGGTGATGACCGACTGATAGTTGGCGCGGGCGTCGGCGCGCAGCGTAACCCGCAGCGCACGGTTGCCGCCCGCCTCCTTCAGCAGCGCGGCGCGCAGCGTCTCGGGGCTCGAATTGATGAGCTCGCGGCTGTTCACCAGGTAGCCGCCCTGCTGCGTCACCGACACGACCAGCGGCTCGCTGGGTGATTCGCTGGCGGGCACCGCCGCGGCGCGCGGCAGGTGCACGCGCAGCCGCCCCTCGTCGGTAAAGCGGCTCGAGAGAATGAAGAACACCACCAGCAGCAGCACCACGTCGATCAGCGACACGACGTTGATCTCGGGCTCCTCGTGGCGGCGCGGCTTGAGATTCACGGCGGCCCTGCCCGCGCGGCTCCCCGCTGCATCAGGCTGCGGCGGCCGGCGAGGTGCGCTCGCGCAGCCGTGCCGCCTCCACCACGTCCGCCATGCGGATCGCCTGCTTCTCCATCTCCACGACGATGCCGTCGACGCGGCCGCGCAGATAGCGGTAGAAGATCAGCGCCGGAATCGCCACGCACAGCCCCGCGACCGTACAGATCAGCGCCTCGGCGATGCCGCCGGAGAGTGCGCGCGGATCGCCCATGCCACCCGCCTCGATGACGTTGAAGGCGCGGATGATGCCGGTGACCGTGCCGAGGAGGCCGAGGAGCGGCGCTACGCCGGCAATCGTGCCGAGCGTGTTGATGAAGCGCTCGAGCTCATGCACCACGTGCCGCCCGGTGTCCTCGAGCCGCTCCATGAGGATCTCGCGCGGCCGATGGCGGTTGGCGAGCCCGGTGGCGAGCAGCCGCCCGAGGGGCGAGTTCTGCTCGAGCGCCGCGATCACCTTGTCGTTCACCTGGTTGGATTCGATCAGCTGCCAGACCTTGCCGGGCAGCTCGCGCGGCAGCACGCGCTTGTCCTGCAACGTCCAGAGCCGCTCCAGGATGATGGCCGCCGCGATGATCGAGGACAGAATGATCGGCCACATCAGCGGGCCGCCGGCCCGCACTATTTCCCACATCCCGAACGACCCCACACACACGCCGGCGACGAGCCGGCGACGACGCGCAACATCATACCGGAACTGCAGCCGCGTCCCTGTGACGCCCTTCTGCTACAGTCGCTCCCGGCAATGCCACGCCGGCTGCTGAAAAAGATAGTCCCGCCACCCCATACCCTGCGACGGCGCTGGATCGTCCGGGTGTTCGGCGAGCGGCTCGCCGACCCCCAGCTCTGGACGCTGCACCGCCGCGCCTGCACCTACGCCTTCGGCGCGGGACTGGCGATCTGTTTCGTGCCGCTGCCGGTGCACCTGCTGCTCGCCGTGATCGTCGCGCTGATCTGGCGCATCAACATACCTGTGACCTACGGCACCACCTGGCTTCTCACCAACCCTTTCACCGCCGTCCCCGTGTACTACCTGGCCTACCGGGTGGGCGCGGCGCTGCTGCACACGCCGCCACACCACTTCAGGTTCATCGCCGACGTGCACTGGTTCCAGCACAGCCTGGCGCCGGTCTGGGAGCCGTTCTTCCTCGGCTGCCTGGTGTGCGCGCTGGTCGCGGGGCTAAGCGGCTGGCTGACCCTGGAGGGGCTGTGGCGCTGGAGCGTGCGCAGCCGCTACCGGACGCGACACGAAGAGCCGGGCGCTTAGAGCCGCGCGCTTAGAGCCGCGGCTCACGCGGCGCGCGCTGCGAGCCTTCCGCCCTCGAGCTCGAACACCCGGTCCATGCGCTGCGCGAGCCGCAGGTCGTGCGTCACCACCACGAGACTCGTAGCGCGCTCGCGGTTCAGCTCCAGCATCAGGGCCAGCACGCTCTCGGCGTTCGCGCCGTCGAGATTGCCGGTCGGCTCGTCGGCGAGCACCAGGCGCGGTTCGGTGACCAGCGCCCGCGCCACCGCCGCACGCTGCCGCTCGCCGCCGGAGAGCTGATGCGGGCGGTGCGTCAGGCGCTCGCCGAGACCGACACGCGCGAGCAGCCGCTGCGCCGCGGCGCGTGCCGCCGCCACCGGCGTGCGCCGCACCAGCAGTGGCATGGCGACGTTCTCCAGCGCCGAGAATTCGGGCAACAGGTGGTGGAACTGGTAGACGAAGCCGAGAGCGCGGTTGCGCAGCACGCCGCGGGCACCCTCCCCGAGCGCGTGGATGTCGCGGCCGTCCACCAGCACCCTGCCACTCGAGGGGGCATCCAGGCCGCCGAGGATCTGCAGCAGCGTCGTCTTGCCCGAGCCCGAGGCGCCGACGATCGCCAGCCGCTCGCCGGCCGCCACCGCCAGCTGCACGCCCTGCAGCACCTCGAGCAGCACCGGCCCCTGGCGGAAGCTCTTGCGCACGTCCCGGGCCTCGAGCACGCAGTCATTCATAGCGCAGAGCCTCCGCCGGCGCGGTGCGCGCCGCGCGCCACGCCGGGTAGATGGTCGCCAGCGCGCACAGCAGGAAGGCCACGCCGCATACCTTGAGCACATCGAAGGCTTCGACGTACGCGGGCAGATCGCTCATGTAGTAGACGCGGGCGTCGAGGAATTGCGTATGCAGCAGCTGCTCGAGCGCCGCCACCAGCGTCTCGAGGTTGTCGGCGAGCAGCGTGCCGAGCGCTGCTCCGAGCAGCGTGCCGGTGAGTCCGATGAGCACTCCCTGCACCGCGAAAGTCAGCAGCACGTTGCGCGGCGCGGCCCCGAGGCTGCGCAGGATGGCGATGTCCGACTGCTTCTCCTTCACGATCATCACCAGCGTGGCGACGATGTTGAAGGCCGCCACCGCCACCAGGATCAGCAGGATGAAGAACATCATCGACTTGGTGATCTCGATCGAGCGGAAGAAGTTGGCGTGGTTCTCCGTCCAGTCGCTGACGTAGAAGCCGGGCCCGCCGAGCGCCAGCGCCACGCGGCGCACCGTCGCGGGCGCACGCAGCGGATCATCGAGTGCGAGGCGCAGCCCTGTCACCGCAGTGCCGAGGAGAAACAGCCGCTGCGCATCGGTCATCTCCGTCAGCGCCAGGCCGCGGTCGAACTCATACATGCCGGAATGAAACAGCCCGACGACCCGGAAGCGGCGCATACGCGCCATCACGCCGCTCGGGGTCGCGGTGCCCGCGGGGGCGATCACCACCACCGAGCCGCCGAGGCGCGCGTGCAGCGCGCGCGCCAGCGCCGTGCCGAGGATGATGCCGTAGGCGCCGGGCTTCAGATCGGCGAGGCTGCCGGCGACTACGCGCTGCGCGATGCCGGTGGCAGTGCGCTCCTCGGCCGGCAGCACGCCGCGCACCGTCGCGCCGGCCATGTACGTGCCGTTGCCGAGCATCGCCTGGCTTTCCACGTACGGCACGACCGCCTGCACCCCCGGCTGTTGCGCGGTGCGCTGCTGCAGCGTGCGCCAGTCGGACAGCGACCCCGACAGCCCGGTGAGGGTCGCGTGCGCAGTGACCGCAAGAATGCGGCTGCGCAGCTCGCGCTCGAAGCCGTTCATGACCGACAGCACGACGATCAACGTGGCGACGCCCAGCGTCAATCCGCTCACCGACATGAGGGCGACGAACGACACGAATCCGCGCCGGTGCGTCGAGCGCAGGTAACGCGTGCCGATCAGCCATTCGTAGGGGGCGGCTGCCATGGGTGCGGCTAGTTGCGCTGCACGGCTCGGCTACTCGTAGCGCAGCGCTTCGGCGGGGGCGGTGCGCGCCGCGCGCAGCGCCGGGTAGATCGTGGCGAGCGCGGTGAGGAGCAGCGCCGCCACGGCCACCGCCACGACGTTCGAGGCGTGCACCACCGAGGGAATCGCGGTGCTGTAGTAGACGTCGGCGTCCATGATCTGGAAGCGGAAGGTGCGCTCGAGGAACGGCACGATCGTCTCGACGTTGAAGGCAAGCAGCAGTCCCAGCGCGACGCCGAACGCCACGCCGAGCCAGCCGATCACCAGGCCCTGCGTGAGGAAGATGCCCATGACGCGACGCGGCGCGGCGCCGAAGGTGCGCACGATGGCAATGTCGGTGCGCTTGTCGGTCACTACCATCACCAGCATCGCCACGATGTTGAACGCGGCGACCGCCACGATCAGCAGCAGGATGAGCGACATCATGGTCTTCTCGATGCGGATGGCGCGGAAGTAATCGGCGTTGTCCTGGGTCCAGTCGCGCACTTCGTAGCTGCGCGGCAGCACCGCACGCAGCCGCGCGGCGACCGCCGGCGCCGCCAGCACGTCCTGCACGCGCACCCGCACTCCCTGCTCCCCGCCCTGCGGTGCGAGCGCGCGTACGTCCGCGAGATTGGCGAACACCAGGGTCGAGTCGTGCTCCGGCAACCCGGCTTCGAACACGCCGGCCACCGTGAATTCGCGCAGCTTCGGCTCGGGCGTGCCGTCGGCACTCATGGTCGGCACCAGCAGCGTCAGCCGCTCGCCCACCGCCAGCCCGAAGCGCTCGGCGATCAGCTCGCCGACGACCAGCCGCCCGGAGCCGGGCGTCAGGTCGGAAAGCCTGCCCTGCGTGATCGTCTGTCGGAGCTCGGTCACCGTGGCCGCCGCCTGCGGCTCGATGCCGCGCAGCAGCACCGGCAGCATGTCCGGATCGCGGACCGCGAGCGCCTGCAGCTCCTCATACGGGGTCGCCGCCGTCACGCCCGGTACGCTCCGCACGAGTCGCGCGACCTGCTCCCAGTCCGCCGCCGTGGGTGCGTGGCCGCCCGCCTCGGTCTGTTCCGTCGCCAGCACCCGCACCTGGGCGCTCAGGGACAGCAGCCGGTCGCGCAGCTCGCCTTCGAAGCCGTTCATGACGGAGAGAATCACGATGAGGGCCGCGACACCGACACACACCCCGATCACCGACGCCCAGGTGATGAACGAGACGAAGAACCTGTGGGATCTCGCGCGCACGTAGCGCAGCCCCACGTAGACCGGCAGCGGGTGAAACATCGTCGCGATTTAACCACAGATGCCGTCTTTTCAGACCTGCGTCACAGATTGACCGTCTTATGCAAGGGCGCCCGCTTTGACAGATTTCCCCCGGTGCTATAGTCGGCGGCGACCGGAGGAACCCGTCATGCAGATACGAATCCTCGTTGCGCTCCTCAGCGGACTCGCCGCTGCCGGCAGCGCCGCCGCCGACACGATCGTGGTCAACGACCAGGTGCAGGTGCGCGAATCGCGCCTGGATGTGCCGAAGCGCGGTCTCACCATGGGCGACGTCGAGAAGCATTTCGGCGCTCCAGTCATGCGTCACCCGGCGGTTGGCGGCGGCGCACCACAGCGGCCGCCGATCACCCGCTGGGACTACAACGGGTTTTCGGTGTTCTTCGAGAAAGACCGCGTGGTCGACTCGGTGGTGACCGCCGGCGAGAGCGGCGGCGCTCAGACCAGCGGCAGCGAGCAGCCGAGCGACAGCGCCCAGCCGAGCAGCGGCAGCGCCCAGCCGAGCGGCGGCGACCAGCCGACCAGCAGCCCCAAGCCGAGCAGCGGCTGATCCGCGGCGTCGGTCCCGTGCGCCGTCGCCGCCCGCGGCAGTCCCGCCGGGGGCGCTTACCTGAAGAGCTTCATGCAGATGTGGTAGTCTCCGGGCTAACACAATAATTTCCCTGGGGATCGGGTGTCGCCGGATGAGGCTCTCAGGGCCCGGATCGAGGCCCTGGTGCGCGCGGGCAGCGTGCGCAGAAAGACTGCGGCCGCACAGCTCGAGGCGGAGATTCGCCGCCGCGAAGAGGTGTTGCGCCAGACCTTTCGCCGCTACGTGTCGCCGCGGCTCGCGGACAAGATCCTCGAGGACTCGCAGCTGCGCGATACGCTGCTCGCCACCGCGGACGTGCGCACCCACGCCGTGGTGCTGTTCGCGGACCTGCGCGGCTTCACCAGCATCTCCGAGCAGCTCGAGGCCCACGACGTCGTGCCGCTGCTCAATGAGTACTTCTCGCTGCTCACCGAGATCACCTTCCGCCACGAGGGCACGGTGTTTCACATGGCCGGCGACGGCCTGATGCTCGGCTTCGGCGTGCCGCTCGAGCAGTCCGACAGCCCGCAGCGCGCGGTGGGCGCCGCGCGCGAGATGCTGACGAGCTTCACGGAGCTGGCGCGCTCCTGGCGTGAGCGCTATCACGTCGACGCCGGGCTCGGCATCGGCATCAACGAAGGGGATGTGGTCGCCGGCAACATCGGCTCGTCTGCGTACATGAGCTACACGATCATCGGCGACACGGTGAACATCGCCGCGCGGCTCTGCAAGCGGGCGCGCGCCGGGGAGATGCTGTTCTCCAGGACCCTCAAGGCTTCGCTCGACGAGCGCGGCGTCGATGTCGGCGCGACGGCGCTGCCGCCGCTGCAGGTGCGCGGCCGCAGTCATCCCATCGATATCTTCTGCGTGCCGCTCGAGACGCGCCTGCACGTGAGCGAAGGCCCGATCGCCGCCTGAATTTTGTCCGTCCTGCTGCATCCCCCGGTTCCAACCCCGGCGCGGCCGCGGCTGCGCTGGCACCAGCTGTACGGCAGCGCCACGGCGCTGGCGCTGGCGGAAGCGGCCGCCGCCGCGCCGCGGCTCCACGTGGTGGTCGTGGACGCCGCCCGCGACCTCGACCAGCTCACCGCCGAGCTGCGCTTCTTCGCCGGCGACTCGCTGCCGCTGCTCACGCTGCCGGACTGGGAGGTGCTGCCCTACGACCTGTTCTCCCCGCACCCCGACATCATCTCCGAGCGGCTGCAGACGCTCTTCGAGCTGCCGCTCGCCGCCCGCGGCTGCCTGATCGTCGCGGCCGACACGCTGCTGCAGCGCCTGCCGCCGCGCCACTACATCGAGGGGCGTGCCTTCGAGCTCAGCCGCGGCGAGCGGCTCGCCCTCGAGCCGTTCCGGGAGCGCCTGGTCGCGGCCGGCTACGCGAGCGTGAGCCAGGTGACCGCGCCGGGGGAGTTCGCGGTGCGCGGCTCGCTCCTCGATGTGTTCCCGATGGGCAGCGAGGCGCCGCTGCGCATCGACCTGTTCGATGAGGAGATCGAAGCCATCCGGCGCTTCGATCCGGACTCGCAGCGCTCGCTCGATGCAGTGGACAGGCTGCGCCTGCTGCCGGCACGCGAGGTGCCGCTCGACGCCCAGGCGGTGCGGGATTTCCGCCGCCGCTTCCGCACCCGCTTCGAGGGTGATCCCAACAAGAGCAGCGTTTACCGCAGCGTGAGCGAGGGGCTCGCTCCGGCCGGCATAGAGTTCTACCAGCCGCTGTTCTTCGAGGCCACAGCGACGCTGTTTGATTACCTGCCGCGCGCTGCCGTGATCGTGCACGCCGCGGCGCTCCCGCAGGCGCTCGAGCGTGCCTGGAGCGGCATCGAACAGCGCTACGAGGACCGGCGCCACGATCTCGAGCGCCCGATACTCGAGCCGCGCGAGCTGTTCCTCGAGCCGCGGCTGCTGCTCGAGACCCTCGCGGCCTGTCCGCTCATCGTCGTCGATCCCTTCAAGGCCGAGACCGGGCTCGCGGGGGCGGCTGCGGAGGTGCGCAACTTCCCGACCCGCGCGCCGCGCGAGCTGCGCATCGACGTGCGCGCCGAGGAGCCGCTCGCGCCGCTCGATGCCTTTCTGCGCGAGTTCGCCGGACGGGTGCTGCTCGCGGCCGACTCCCCCGGCCGGCGCGAGGTGCTCGCCGAGATGCTGCGGGCCCACGACCACGTGGTGACTCCGGTCGCCGGCTGGGAAGCGTTCGCGGCGGGCAGCGCGCCGCTGGCCCTCACCGTCGCTCCGGATCTGCAGGGTCTGACGCTCACCGAGCCGCCCATCGCCGTGATCGCGGAGGCGCAGCTGTTCGGCGCCCGCGCCCGCCAGGAGCGGCAGCGCAAGCGCAGCGCCGATCCGCAGGCGATCCTGCGCGACCTGCAGGACCTGAATCCCGGCGCGCCCGTGGTGCATGAGGAATACGGGGTGGGCCGCTACGTCGGCCTCACCGCCATGGAGATCGGCGGCCAGCCGGGAGAGTTCCTGGTGCTCGAGTACCAGGACGGCGACCGCGTGTACGTGCCGGTGCAGTCGCTGCACCTGGTGAGCCGCTACACCGGCGCCGCGCCCGAGAACGCCCCGCTGCACAAGCTCGGCACCGACCAGTGGGCGCGCGCGCGCCGGCGCGCGGCCGAGCAGATCCGCGACGTCGCCGCTGAGCTCCTCGACCTGTACGCGCGCCGCAAGGCGCAGCGCGGCCTGTCGCTCGCGATCCCCGAGCTGGATTACCAGGCGTTCGCCAGCGCCTTCCCGTTCGAGGAAACCGCCGACCAGGCCCAGGCCATCCGCCAGGTGCTCGCCGATCTCGCCGGCGACCGGCCGATGGACCGCATCGTCTGCGGTGACGTCGGCTTCGGCAAGACCGAGGTGGCGATGCGCGCCGCGTTCGTCGCCGCCCAGGCGGGCAAGCAGGTCGCGGTGCTCGCTCCGACGACGCTGCTGGTGCAGCAGCACCTCGCCAACTTCCGCGATCGCTTCGCGGACTGGCCGGTGCGCATCGAGGCGCTGTCGCGCTTCGGCACCTCGAAGGAAACCCGCGTCACGCTCGCCGATCTCGAGAGCGGCCGGGTCGACATCGTCATCGCCACGCACCGGCTGTTGCACGCGCACGCGCGCTTCCGCGACCTCGGGCTGCTCATCATCGACGAGGAGCAGCGCTTCGGCGTGCGCGACAAGCAGCGCCTGCAGGCGCTGCGCGCCAACGTGCACGTGCTGACGCTTACCGCCACCCCGATCCCGCGCACCCTCAACATGGCACTCGGGGGCCTGCGGGACCTGTCGCTCATTACGACCGCACCGGCCGAGCGGCTCGCGATCAAGACCTTCCTCATCGAATGGCACCCGCCGAGCCTGCGCGAGGCGGCGCTGCGCGAGCTGCGCCGCGGGGGGCAGATCTACTTCGTACACAACGAGGTGCGCAGCATCGCCAGGATCGCCGCCGAGGTGCAGACGCTGGTTCCCGAGGCGAGCGTGCGCGTCGGCCACGGGCAGATGCGCGAGCGCGAGCTCGAGCAGCTGATGGTGGATTTCTATCACCGGCGCTTCAGCCTGCTGGTGTGCACCACCATCATCGAGAGCGGCATCGACGTGCCCACCGCCAACACCATCATCATCAATCGCGCCGACCGCATGGGACTCGCCCAGCTGCACCAGCTGCGCGGCCGCGTCGGCCGCTCGCACCATCGCGCCTACGCCTACCTGATCGCGCCGCCACGCCCGGCGCTGCCGCGCGACGCCGCCAAGCGGCTCGAGGCCATCGAGTCGATGGAGGAGCTCGGCGCCGGCTTCGTGCTCGCCACCCATGACCTGGAGATCCGCGGTGCGGGCGAGCTGCTCGGCGAGGCGCAGAGCGGCCAGATGACCGAGATCGGCCTGTCGCTTTATCTCGACATGCTCGAGCACGCGGTGCGGGCGCTCAAATCCGGGCGCGAGCCGGCGCTCGATGCGCCGCTCGCGGCCGCGACCGAAGTGGATCTGCGCCTGCCGGCGTTCCTCCCGGAGAGCTACGTCGCGGACGTGCACGTGCGGCTGTCGCTCTACAAGCGCATCGCCGCCGCCGACAGCGATGCGCGCCTCGATGAGCTGACCGCAGAGCTGCACGACCGCTTCGGACCTCTGCCGCCTGCGGCCCAGAACCTGCTGCGGGTCGCGAAGCTGAAGCTCGCCGCGCGGCGCCTGGGAGTGCGGCGCCTCGACCTGGGCCCGCAGGGCGGCTCGGTGCTCTTCGAGGAGGCGAATCACATCGAGCCGGCGACCGTCGTGCGCATGATCCGCCAGGGGGCCCGCGAGTATCGGCTCGAGGGACCCCTGAAGCTGCGCGTGGCGCGGGCGCTGCCCGCCGAGAGTGCGCGCTTCGACTACGCCCGCGAGCTGCTCGGACGCCTCGGCGGCGCGCCCTGAGGGCGCGCCGCCACGCCCGCGCGCCCGGTAGAATGCCCCCATGCACGCGCTTCCTGCACGGCTGCCGCCTGCGGCACTCATCCTCGCCGCAGCGCTCGCCAGCGCGCTCCCGGCCGCGGCGGAAGACAACCCCAGCGCCGTCTATAACATCGAGATCCTCGTTTTCCGTGCCACCACGACTGCGGGGGTGCCCGAGAACTGGGGCGACGAGGCCGGTGCGCGCAGCATCGCCGGTGACGAGTCGGCCAGCGGCTCCCAGCAGGTGGGACGCTTCGTGGCGCTGCTGCCGGCGTCGGGGTATCAGCTCGGCGCGCTCGAGGAGCGGCTGCGCGCGAGCGGCGGCTACGTGCCGGTTGCGCACGCCGCCTGGTCGCAGACCGCCAGCGCCTGGGGAACGCGCGCCGGCTTCCCGCTGGCGCGCTTGGGCGTCGATGTGCCGGGCCTCACGGGCAACGTGTTTCTCGAGCGCGGCCAGTTTCTGCATCTCGGCCTGTCGCTCTCCTGGACGATCGCCGAGCCGCCGGCGGGCCTGGGCGCAGCCCCCGGGACGACCTTCACCATGAACGAGACCCGTCGTGTGCGCTTCTACGAGCGTAACTACTACGATCACCCGGCATTCGGCGTACTCGCGCTCGTCACGCCGGCACAGGGCGCCCGTCCGCCGGGACGTTAATCCATTGGAAAAATCGCCTATGGCGGCGATTTTTGGTTACTGGAAGTCCGCGGCCTCGGCAGTGGCGATGCTGTCCTTGCCGTTTTTCTTGGCGCGCGCGAGGGCGGCCCGGCAGGCCTTGAGCAAGCCCTCGAGCGGCAGCGTGCGTGGCGGCACGAGGCTGGCGATGCCGGCGCTCAAGGTGACGTACCGGCCACCGCCGTTGCTCGGGTGGTGCATGAGCAGGGCGCGCACCCGTTCCGACACGATGCGCGCATAGTCGGTGGCGCGCTCGGCCGCCTCGCCCTGCGTCAGCACCGCAAACGTGCCGCCCTCCCAGCGCCCGACCAGATCCCCGCCGCGGCGGTAGGAAGCACCGATGACGCGCGCGACACGCCGGATGCAGGCATCGCCCGCAGAGCGATCGAATTTATCGTTGTAGGCGCCGAGGTCATCGATATCGAAAAGCGTCAGCCCGATCTCGTGGGAGTCGCGCTGCGCCAGCATCCAGTCCCGCTGCAGCAGCTCCTCGAAGTACGGGCGTGAGTGCAGCCCGGTGAGGCGGTCCTCGCGCAGCCAGGAAGGCAGCCCCGCGGGGGCGCGCTCGGCCCCCTTCTGCCGGTCGCTGGCGTCGCGGTGGTAGCCGATGAAGTGAGTCAGCTGGCCGCCACCGTTACGCACCGGCTGGATGACCGTCTCGTTCCAGAACAGCGAGCCGTCGGGCCGGTAGTTGCGCACCATCACGCGAGCCGGCTCGCCCTTCGCGAGCGCCTCGCGCAGCCGCGCGAGCGACTCCTGCTCGCGGTCCGCCGCCTGCAGCATCCTCAGGTTGTTGCCAAGGAGCGCCGCGGCCGGGTAGCCGCACATCCGCGAGAACGCCGGATTGACGTACACCGCCGGACAATCGGCGGCGGTCGCATCGCAGATCACGATGCCTTCCGGCGCAGTGTCGACGACTCCACGCCAGGCCTCGAGGGACCAGCCGTTCATGGCTCCCGTGCCGGTTGCAACGTCAGCGGTGGCGCCGCGTCGCTCGCGACGAGCGCTTCCCGGGCCCGCGCCCACTCGGGCGAGGCCAGAAGCTGCGACCGGTCGGGTGCCGGCCTCCCGTGGAGGCGCACCAGCCGCAGCCGGGATGCCGGGCGGGGCTCCAGATCGAGGTGATCCAGGAGCGTAAGCACGCTCGCCCGATTGTTGCAGACCGGAAGCATGTCGCAACCTGCCGACAGGGCCTGCCGCGCCCGGGTTACCACGTCCCCGTAGGCGGCCGCCGCACCTCCCATGGACAGATCATCGCTGAACACTACCCCCTGGAAGCCCAGCTCACCGCGGAGCACGTCCCGAATCCAGCGGCCAGAGAGGCTCGCGGGGGCTTTATCCACCGCCGGGTAGAGGACGTGGGCCACCATGACTGCGGCCAGGCCGTTGGCGATCAGGAGCCGGTAGGGGGCCAGATCCGGGCCCATGTCCTCGAGCCGCCGGCGGTCGACCGGGAGCGTCAGATGCGAATCTGCAACAACCGCACCGTGCCCTGGAAAGTGCTTGGCCGTGGCGGCCATGCCCGCATCGCGCATGCCGTGCATGTAGGCGACTGCGAGCTGGCCGACGACTTCGGACTCCCGATGCAGCGCCCGCTCGCCGATCACCTCGCTCACTCCGTAGTCGAGATCCACGCAGGGTGCGAACGAGATGTCGACGCCGTGCGCGCGCAGCTCCGCGGCCATCAGCCAGCCGATGCTGCGGGCAAGCGCCAGCCCGGCGCGCGTGTCCACCTCGAACGCCCGTCCCAGCCGGCGCGCCGGCGGCAGCAGCGAGAAGCCGGCGTGGAAGCGCTGCACCCGCCCGCCTTCGTGATCCACCGCGACGATGAGCGGCGGAGTGCGCGCTGCGTGGATTGCCGCGACGAGCGCGCTGAGCTGGGCCGGGTCGACGTAGTTGCGCGCGAAGAGAATCACGCCGCCGACCAGCGGATGGCGCAGCAGCTCGCGCTCGGCGGCATCCACGCCGCTGCCCGTGAGGTCGATCATCAGGGGGCCGAGACTCATGTGCGAGCGAGCAGCGCCAGGGATTCGACGTGGCTGGTGTGCGGGAACATGTCGACCACGCCCGCGGCCTCGAGCCTGAAGCGGTACTCATGCACCAGCACCTCGAGATCGCGCGCCAGGCTTCCCGGGTGGCAGGAGACGTACAGAATCCGCTCGGGCTCGAGCCGGGCGAGGGCAGCGAGCACGGCGCGCGCGCCGCTGCGCGGGGGATCGAGCAGCACGTGCGTGCAGGGCCGGCCGAGCCACGCGGCCGCGGTATCGGGCGGAGCGCTGAGATCGGCAATATGGAATTCGACGTTGCCGACGCCGTTGCCCGCAGCGTTGGCGCGCGCGCGGGCGATGAGCGCACTCTCGCCTTCGACGCCCACGGCGCTGCCGGCGGACTTCGCGAGCGCCAGCGTGAAGTTGCCGATGCCGCAGTACAGGTCTAGCACCCTCGACTCGGGCCCCGGGGCGAGCAGCTGCACCGCGCGCGCCACCAGCGCCTCGTTGACCGGGCCGTTCACCTGGATGAAATCCGTCGGCGCAAATTCCAGCGTCAGCCCGAAGCGCGCGAGAGCGTAGTGCAGCGGTGCGACGCCGCCCCCGCCGGCAACCTCGGTCACGGACCCGAGACCTCCGGGCTGCAGCAGGAGGCGCACCCGGTGCTGCGCCGCAAATTCCTCGAGCCGCGCCAGATCCTCCGCGGCAGGCGCCTCGAGCACCCGCAGCACGAGCGCCGTCCCATCGTCGCCCACGGCCACCTCGATCTGCGGCACGCACTCGCGGATCGTGAGCCCGGAGAGGAGCTCGGCCAGCGGCTCGATGAGCGCACCGGCCGGAGCGGCCAGCACCGGGCATGCCCGCAGATCCGCGACGTACGGCGCCGTGCGCTCACGGAACCCCACCACCACTCTTGCCTTGCGCCGGACGAACTTTGCACCGAGGCGCGCCCGGCGCCGATAACCCCAGGCGGGACCTGCGAGCGGCGCGAGCCAGCTCGCCGGCGCGGTGCGCGCGACACGCTCGAGCGCGTCCCTGAGCTCCTGCTCCTTGGCGCGCAGCTGCGCGGACGGCTCGAGGTGCTGCAGCGCACAGCCGCCGCACACTCCGAAATGCGCGCACCCGGGCGCAACGCGCTCGGGGGACGGCTGGACGACCTCGAGCAGCTCGCCGTCGTCATGCCGGCGGTGGCTGCGCGAGCGGCGGAAGCGGATGCGCTCGCCGGGCAATGCGCCCGCGACGAACACGGCCTTGCCGCCGCGCACCACCCCCTCGCCTTCGTGCGTCAGTCCGGCAACGGTCGCGGTCTCCTCGGCGCCGGCCGGGCGCGCCGCGGGCGTCGTGCGCGCGCAGGCGGTCACGCGGAGCCGTTCCAGGCGGCGAGAAAGCGCTCGAAGTGCGGCTGCTGCGAGGCGCGCAGCCAGGCGCGCACCCGCTCGAGCTCCTCGGCGTGCGATGCCGCCGTCAGATGGCCGCGCAGCTGCTCGAAGCGCAGGTAGATGAGGTAGGTGTTGAGCACGTCGGTCTCGCAGTAGTGGCGGATGCCCGCCAGATCCCCGCGCTGCCAGGCGTCCCACACCTGCTCGCCGCCGAAGCCGAGCTTGCCGGGCAGCCCGAGCAGGCACGCCATGTTGGCGAGCGACACCCGGTTGCGCGAGCTGAAGCCCGAGAGCACGTCCATGAGATCGGTGTGCCGCCAGTGATAGCGGCTCAGATAGTTGTTGTGCCGGAAGGCGGGGTCCTCGTCGCCCGTCTCCCAGAAGCGCACCGCCCGCAGCCCGTGCAGCAGCGCGCGGTAGGTGAGCACCGGCAGGTCGAATCCCGAGCCGTTCCAGGAGACGAGATTCGGCGAGAGCTTGCCGATGCCGTCGAAGAAGCGCTGCACCAGCTCGGCCTCGCCGCTCGCCGGCTCGCCCACGCTCCACACCCGCAACCCATCGCCGTTGCGCAGCACGCAGGCGATCGCCACGACGCGGTGCTGCTCGAGGGACAGGAAATCGCTGCCCGTGTCCTGGCGGCGCAGCGCGAACATGGCTTTCGCGACCTGGCCGTCCGCGAGCCCCGCGAGGCCGTAGCGGCGCCGCCCGAGCTCGACATCCGGCACCGTCTCGATATCGAACGCCAGGATGTTCACCGCGGCCTCATGCATGACGCCCTCATGGGCTCGCCTTCATGAGCACCGCGACCGCGACCACCAGCCCCGCCTCGTCGGTGAGCGTCACGTGCGCCTCACCCACTCCCAGGCGCCGTCGCAGCTGCTCGCCGCGCTCCGAGAAGACCACCTCGGGCTTGCCGTAACTGTTCTGCACCACGCCGACGTCGCGGATCCATATGCCGTGCGCGAAGCCGGTCCCGAGGGCCTTGACGATCGCCTCCTTGGCGGCAAAGCGCATGGCGAGAAAGCGCTCGCGGCGCCGGGTGCGCGCGAGCTGCGCGGCTTCCGCGGGCATGAGCAGGTGCTCGATGAAGCGGTCGCCGAAGCGGGCCAGCGTCTGCGCTATGCGCTGCGTCTCGAGCACATCGACGCCGATGCCGAAGATCACGTGCGCGCCGCCGTCATCGCGGCCTTCATCTCGCGCACCGCCGTCTCGAGCCCCGTGAACACGGCGCGCGCGACGATCGCGTGGCCGATGTTGAGCTCGATGACCTCGGCAAGCGCGGCGATGGGCCGGACGTTGTGGTAGTCGAGGCCGTGTCCGGCATGCACCTCGAGCCCGAGGCGCGCGGCGCGGCGCGCGGCTTCCCTGAGCCGTTCGAGCTCGAGTGCCTGGGCGGTGCCGGCGGCGTTGGCGTACGCGCCGGTATGCAGCTCGACCGCCGGCGCGAGCGTCTCGGCAGCCGCCTCGATCTGCGCGGCATCCGGGTCGATGAAGAGCGCGACCCGGATGCCGCGCTCGCCGAGCGCCGCCACCGCTGTCGTGAGCCGCGGTACCTGCCCCGCGACCGCGAGTCCGCCTTCGGTGGTGAGCTCCGCGCGCCGCTCGGGCACCAGGCAGCAGTCCGCCGGGCGCACCTCGGCGGCGAAGGCGAGCATCCCCTCGGTGACCGCCATCTCGAGGTTCATGCGTGTCTGGAGCCGCTCGCGCAGCGCCCGCACGTCGTGCTCCTGGATATGACGGCGGTCCTCGCGCAGGTGCAGCGTGATGCAGTCGGCGCCGGCGAGCTCCGCGGCGAGCGCGGCGTGCACCGGGTCCGGGTGCCGGCCGAGCCGCGCCTGGCGCAGCGTCGCCACGTGGTCGATATTGACGCCGAGCGCGATCGGGCCGCTCATGGCTGCACGCTCACGAGTGCACTGCCTTGCGCAGCATCGATTTCGCCACCGCGCGCGTGGCGAGCGGCCGGCCCTCGAGGCATGCGCCGAGGGCCGCCTGCAGCACCTGCCGCGCATCGGCGAGCTCGCGTGCCCCGCTCAGGGACTCGTCGTTGAGCGCGAGCAGCGAGCGCCCGGAGAGCGCGCCCGGGGTGCGGGCGCTCACCGGCACCAGCCCCTGCCCGGGGCGAAAATCATAGAACCCGTCCGGCTCGAGCGGCGCGCCGTGACGCGCTTCGCTGCTCAGATCGAGCCCATAGCCGACGAGCGTCAGCAGGCGCTTCTCGAAGATCCGCAGGGCCGGCTCGAGCGCCGCGCCCGCGCGCAGCCGCTCGAGCACGCCGTGATAGTGGTCGAACAGCAGCGGCTGCGGATCGTGACGGGTGGTGAGCCTGAGCAGCAGCTCGTTCAGATAGAACGCCGCCATCAGGCACCCACCGGGCAGCGGCGCTGCGGCAGTGGCGCGCTCGGCGCGGGTGAGCTGCGGCGCCTCGCCCCGGCCGCTCCAGGAGAGCAGCAGCAGCTGGAAGGGCTGCAGCACCGGGGCGAGCTTCGCCGCCGGGGCGCGCACGCCGCGCGCAAACAGCGTCAGCCGCCCGTGCTCGCGCGTCAGCACCTCGAGGATCCGGCTGGTGTCGCGCCACGGCCGGTGATGCAGGATGTAGCCGGGCGCGAGCTCGATGCGGCGCGGACCCGCGCTCATTCGACCCCCAGCTGCCGCAGCGCATGCGCGTTATCGGCCCAGTTCTCGCGCACCTTCACCCAGAGCGTGAGGTGCACGCGGCGCCCGAGGAGCTCGTTGACGGCGAGCCGAGCCGCGCGCCCCACGCGCTTGAGCCGCGCCCCGTGCGCGCCGATGACGATCGGTTTGTGGCCTTGGCGGTCGACCCAGATTGCCGCATCCACCGCGAGCTGCTCGCCCTCCTCCGCCACGCGCTCGACCTCGACCGCGATGCCGTAAGGCACCTCCTGGTTGAGCTCGAGCGTCAGCTTCTCGCGGATCAGCTCCGCGAGCCGAAAGCCCTCGCTGCGGTCGGTGAGCTCGCCCCGGGGATAGAGCGGCGGCGACTCCGGCAGCTGCGCGGCGATGGTCTGGCGCAGCTCC
Source organism: Gammaproteobacteria bacterium (assembly GCA_030040525.1). Lineage (GTDB taxonomy): Bacteria > Pseudomonadota > Gammaproteobacteria > Steroidobacterales > Steroidobacteraceae > 13-2-20CM-66-19. The sequence continues at coordinate 18,454 of JASHTN010000424.1, forward strand.
TCGAGGTTCTCGCCGCGGAGCGCGGAGACCGGGACGATGGCGCGGAAATCATGGCGCCGGGCGAGCTCCGCGAGATACGGCAGCAGCCGCACACGCCGCCGTACGCGGTCGATCTTGTTCACCGCCGCCAGTGCCGGGCGGCCCGAGCGAGCGAGCGTCGCGAGCGTCAGCTCGTCCTCGGGCGTCCACTTCAGCGGCTCCACCACGAGCGCGCTGAGATCGGCGTCCGCGAGCGCCGTGGTCGCCGTCCGGTTCATCGCCTTGTTGAGCGCGCGGCGCGCCTCGCTGTGCAGCCCCGGCGTGTCGACGAAGGCAATCTGCGCCTGCGGCAGGTCGAGAATCCCGACGATGCGGTGGCGCGTGGTCTGCGGGCGCGGCGTGACGATGCTCAGCTTCTCGCCGACGAGCGCATTCAGCAGCGTCGACTTGCCGACGTTCGGCCGGCCGACGAGCGCCGCAAAGCCGCTGCGAAACCCGCTGCGGGCGGCGTTCATGCGCGGCGATCCGGGGCGTCGCTCGAGCCGATCTCCCCGAGCATGCGCTCGGCGGCTTCCTGCTCGGCGCGCCGGCGGCTCGAGCCGCCGCCCTGCACCCGCCGCCCGAAGGCAGCCACCTCGCAGCTGACGCGGAACGTCTGGGCGTGAGCCGCCCCCTCGATGCGCTCCACGCGGTAGCGCGGCAAGGCCAGCCCGCGCTCCTGCAGATACTCCTGCAGGCGCGTCTTGGCGTCCTTGAGCGTCGCCGGATCGGGCAACGCCTTGAGCCGCGGCGCGAACAGCGTTCGCACCACCGGCTCGACCGCGGCGAGGCCGCCGTCGAGGAAGATGGCTCCGCAGACCGCCTCGAGCGCGTCGGCGAGGATCGACTGGCGGCGAAAGCCGCCGCTCTTGAGCTCCCCCGAGCCGAGCCGCAGCACGCTGCCGAGCTCGAGCTGGGCTGCCACCTCGGCCAGCGGCTCGCGGCTCACGAGCTGCGCCCGCAACCGGCTCAGGTCACCCTCGTCCGCCTGCGGGAAGGCGCGGTAGAGCTGCTCGGCGATGAGGAGATTCAGCACGGCGTCGCCGAGGAACTCCAGGCGCTCGTTGTTGGGTCCGGCGGCGCTGCGATGAGTGAGCGCGGCACGGAACAGCCCGCTGTCGCGCGGCTGGTAGCCGAGCGCCGCGCGTACCCAGCGCTCGGGCGCGTCGGCGCCGCTCATGACCGCTAGCTGCCACCCCGCGTGTGGATCAGCTTGTCGAACACCACGTGCAGGGAGAGGTTGGAGAACAGCGGCGCGTCGTCCTCGTAGCTGGCTTCCACCGCCCAACTGGTGCCGTCGCGCGTGATCTTGATGTCCTTGGCGGTCGGATAGTCCACCATGTCGATCTCGAAGTGCCGGTCGATCTTCATGCGGATCGCATCGGCATTCATGCTGCTGCCGTCCGGGTCGCTGCCGACCTCGTCGAGAGCGCGCACCACCTTCATGTAATTCAGGTACACCGGCGCCAGGCGGATGCAGGCATAACCCACCAGCGCAAACGGGATCATCAGGATGATCCAGCCAATCGCCGTAACGCCCACCTGCCTCGCGCGCATTGATTGCAACTCCCCGCCCGCCACCGGCGTCAGTGAATGGCCGTGCCGATGCGGCCCCACTGCGGCCCGCCGGCACGATGTGGATCCCAATTGAACCAGATCCGGGTCGCCTTGCCGACCAGATTCTCCTCGGGCACGAACCCCCACGAGCGGCCGTCGTCGCTGTTGTCGCGGTTGTCGCCCAGCATCAGATATTGCCCCGGCGGCACGTCGCCGACAAATGGCGGCGTGCGCAGGAACCCGGGTGCGTCCTCGTCGCCGCACACGTAGCCGCGCACCCCGCCGCGGTTGCAGCCCGGCAGCACCGGCGCCCGGTCGAGCGCCACCGGGCAGAAGATCGCCTTGTGGTCGTGCTTGCCGAGGTGCTCGTCGATCTCGGTCAGGTTGAGGTAGCAGCCGTCGCTGTACTTGCCGTCGTAGCTGAACGGCACCGCTCTGCCGTTGATGGTGATGCGGTTGTCCTGCACCACGACGTGACCCCCCGGCAGCCCCACCAGGCGCTTGATGAAGTTGGTGGACGGGTCGAGCGGATAGCGGAACACCACCACGTCGCCGCGCTGCGGCTCGCCGATCGCGACGACCTTGCGGTTGATCACCGGCAGGCGCAGCCCGTAGGCGTACTTGTTGACGATGATGAAGTCGCCGTCGAGCAGCGTCGGCATCATGGAATCGGACGGGATGCGGAACGGCTCGAAGACGAAGGCGCGCAGCAGCAGCACCACCAGCGCCACCGGAAAGAAGCTGCGCGCATAGTCGACCGTGCCGGGCTCGGGAATCAGCTCCGGGTCGCGGCCCGCGGCGCGCGCCGCCGCCGCGCGCCGCGGGCGCAGCACCTGCGCATCGAACGCCCACACGATGCCGGTGACCACGGTGATGGCGAGCAGCACGGCACTGAAGTCGAGCCGCTCGGCGAGCAGCAGTCGCAGCACCGCGGCGCCGATCAGCACCGGCAGCACCCCGTAGAGCGCGCGCATCACTCCCCGGTCGCGCGGCCCGGGACCGGCGCGCGCGGCACGCTGCGGCCGCAGCAGCCAGTCGTCGACCACACATATCAGCCCGACCGGCAGCGCCAGCCAGGAGAGCAGCACCAGGATTGGCATGAGGGAGTCCAGCATGATCGATCCGCCCTAGCTGCGCCGCCCGACCTTGAGAACCGCGAGGAAAGCCTCCTGGGGAATCTCCACGTGACCTAGCTGTTTCATGCGTTTCTTGCCTTCCTTCTGCTTCTCGAGGAGCTTGCGCTTGCGGGTGACGTCGCCGCCGTAGCATTTCGCCAGCACGTTCTTGCGCAGCGCCTTGACGGTGGCGCGCGCGATTACGGCGCTGCCGATCGCGGCCTGGACGGCCACCTCGAACATCTGCCGCGGAATCAGCTCCTGCATCTTGTCCACCAGCTCGCGGCCGCGCTGATAGGCGCTGTCCTTGTGCACGATGATCGACAGCGCGTCCACCTTGTCGCCGTTGATGAGGATGTCGAGCTTGACGAGCGGCGCGGCCTCAAAATGGCTGAAGTCGTAGTCGAACGAGGCGTAGCCGCGGCTCACGGACTTCAGGCGGTCGAAGAAGTCCAGCACCACCTCCGCCAGCGGCAGCTGGTACTGCAGCGAGACCTGCGTGCCGAGATACAGCATCTTGTTCTGGGTGCCGCGCTTGTCGTTGCAGAGCTTGAGCACCGCGCCGACGTGATCGGGCGGCACCAGGATGTTGGCGACGATGATCGGCTCGCGGATCTCGTCGATGTCGCCCGTCGGCGGCAGCTTGGCCGGATTGTCGATGTACTCGAGCGTGCCGTCGCGGCGCGCGACTTCGTACACCACCGTCGGGGCGCTGCTGACCAGCGTCAGCTGGTACTCCCGCTCGAGCCGCTCCTGCACGATGTCCATGTGCAGGAGTCCGAGGAACCCGCAGCGGAAGCCGAAGCCGAGCGCGCCGGATACCTCGGGCTCGTAGTGCAGGGCCGAGTCGTTCAGGCGCAGCTTCGCCAGCGCGTCACGGAACCTCTCATAGTCCTCGGAGTTCACCGGAAAGAGCCCGGCGAACACCCGCGGCTTGATCTGCTTGAAGCCGGGCAGCGGCCGCGCCGCCGGCCGGCTCTCCTGCGTGATGGTGTCGCCGACCGGCGCGCCGTCGATCTCCTTGATGCCGGCGACCACGAAACCCACATCGCCAGTGGCGAGCTCGCTCTCGCTCACGGGCTTGGGGGTGAAGCGCCCGAGCCGGTCGACGTGGTAGCTGCGGCCGGTGGAGACCACGCGGATCCGGTCGCCGGCCGCGAGACTGCCGTTGACTACGCGCACCAGCGACACCACGCCCACGTAGTTGTCGAACCACGAATCGATGATCAGCGCCTGCAGCGGTGCCGCGCCGTCGCCGCGCGGCGCGGGAATGCGCCGGATCAGCACCTCGAGCAGCTCCGCCACCCCCGCGCCCGTCTTGGCGCTGACCCGCACCGCGTCCCGCGCCTCGATGCCGATGATCTCCTCGACCTCACGGATCACCCGCTCGGGGTCCGCTGACGGCAGGTCGATCTTGTTGATGACCGGCAGCACCTCCAGGCCCTGCTCGATGGCCGTGTAGCAATTGGCGACGCTCTGCGCCTCGACGCCCTGGGATGCATCGACCACCAGCAGCGCCCCGTCGCATGCCGCCAGCGAACGCGAGACCTCGTAGGAGAAGTCCACGTGTCCCGGCGTATCGATCATGTTCAGCTGAAAGCGCTCGCCGTCACGCGCCGTGTAATAAAGAGTGACGCTCTGCGCCTTGATGGTGATGCCCCGCTCGCGCTCGAGATCCATCGAGTCGAGCACCTGCGCCTGCATCTCGCGGTCCGCGAGTCCCCCGCACAGCTGGATGAAGCGGTCGGCGAGCGTCGATTTGCCGTGATCTACGTGCGCGATGATGGAGAAGTTGCGTATCTGGCGCATGAATCCCGCAGGCAGTTGCTCAACCTCGCCGCGCCTTTCGAAGTCAAGCGGCGGGCGGATTATAGGGAAGTTTGCGTCGCCCGGCCCTGCCGCGGCGCCTTAGCTGACCGAAGGTCGGCCCGGAGGGTGCCGGCCAGGGATGGGCCGGCACAAAAATCGCCGGTCAGGCGATTTTTCCAATGAGAAGCCGGCGCAGCTCGGAGGCGTCCAGCCGGTGGCGGCACACCACCGTGCCGTCGAGCAGCAGCACCGGCACGTCGAGTCCGTGGCGGCGCAGCAGCTGCTCGTCCGAATCGACGTCGACCACCTCCAGCGGCGGCAGCGGACAGCTGCGCGCCAGGGCGGCGAGCTCGCGCAGCATGGCCTCGCACAGCTCGCAGTCGCGACGCCCGACGACCGTCAGGCGCCCCGGGCTTGCGCGGAGCAGGGTCGCGCAGCGCAATGTCGCGATCCCGAGCCAGTTCATATTACGGACGCGGCAGGCCGGCCGCAGACCCCTCGGCCTTGACCTGCGACGCGATGAAACGCACGGTGGCCGGCGGGACTTCGCCCACGGCCGTGATCTTGTGTCCGTCGATGACCGTCGAGAATGCGGATGACGAGCCGACAGCCGCCGACTGCGACAGCTGCGCCTGCTCGGGCCGGGCGGGGCGCACCTCCACGAACACCGACACCGACGCCAGTCCGTCGCTGAACACCAGGTGGTCGACCCGGCCGGGCGCGCCCGGCAGGACCTGCACGCGGCGCAGCAGCATGCGGAATCCCGGCGGCAGCTTCAGCGCGCTCCACTCGGTCGCGGGCGTCGCCTCAGGGAGCCCCGTGCTCTCGCTGCGCAGCCACTGGAAGCCCTCGGTCGAGACCTCCGGCTTGAACGCGGAGTCGGGAATGTGCGCCGAGAGCTTCAGGTTCGCGAACACGATCTGCTCGATGATGTTGCCGTGGGCATCGCACAGCTGCGACTTGAGCGGCATCGCGGTGGAATCGTCGATCCACAGGCGGTAGCCGTAGCGGTACTCGTCCCGGGGCGAGATGCTGATGACGTGCGTCTCGCGGCGGTTGAGCCGCACGCGGGCCACTTCGCGGATGTCGTAGAAGCTCGCGGTCTGCTCAGTGACCGCCGGAAAGCCCACCAGCGACTCCTGTGGCGGGCGCTCCTCGACCAGCACGGTGCGCTTGTCGGGCAGGTAGCAGGTGAGACTGGCGCCGCGGCGGACGAACTCGCGCCCCGAGCCGTCGAGGGAGACGAGCCGCTCGGCGACCTGGCCGTCCTGCACCCGATGGATGATGCGCAGCATCTCCACCGTACCGCCGTGCCAGTGGGAAAAGGTGCCGTCGTAGTTGCGCGTGGTGAGCGCGCGGTTCATGCGCTCGAGCCAGGTGGTCGGAGCCGTATCGGATCCGGTCTTCTCCGGCGGGGCCTGCGGTGCGGCGAGCGCGCTCGCCGCGGCGCCGGCCGCCCACACCAGCAGCAAGGCCGCAAGCCGCCTGGCGTGAGGGGCTCTAGTGTGCGGAGCTCTGCGCATCGTGCTGCGCGTCGTCGCCGGGTACGGCGGGCGCTGCGGCCACCCCCGCCGCCTCGCTCGTCATGAAGGCCGACAGCAGGTTGCGCCGTGCGACCGGGGAGGAAAACATGCTGTGGGCCACCACGTAGTTGGCGAGCTCGCTGCTCGGCACCAGGGCGGGCGGTGCCGCGGCGGCCGGCGGCGGCACGACGTAGCTGACCGGCTCGCGGCCTGCGCCGGCGGCGGCCACCGGCAGCGCGGTCGTCGGCGCGGAGTCGCTGGCCGCACTCGCCT
>JASHTN010000425.1 GCA_030040525.1 Gammaproteobacteria bacterium
CAGCGCCGCGCCGCCGGCAACGGCGGCAGCCGGCGCGCTGATCTGCGCCTCGATCTGCGGCCACAGGTCGCGCCCTGGGGCGACCGACTGCGGCAGATCGCGCAGCGAGCTCACCTTGCGAGATCCGTCAGCGGGCAGGTCCGTCATGTCAGTTCACCTCCATCCCGAGCCGCTCGCGCAGCAGGCGGCGTGCGCGGTGCAGCTGCGCCTTGCACGTCCCCTCGGCGATGCCGAGCATGTCGGCCGCCTCGTTGTGCGAGTAGCCGTAGAGCGCATGCAGCACCAGAGCATCGCGCGCGCCATCGGGGAGTCCGGCGATGGCGGCTTCGATCTCGTGCACCTCGACCGGCGTCTCGAGCGTCCACTCGGAACGCAGATCCTCGTCGTCCTCCACGTGAGTCTCGACGAGTCCGTTCCTGCGGCGCCTGGCGAGTGTGACGTTGACCGCGATGCGATGCAGCCAGGTGGCGAGCGAGCTGCGCGTCTCGAACGCGCCGAGCGCCCGCCAGGCGTTGATGAAGGTCTCCTGTGTACAGTCTTCGGCCAAGTGCGGCTCCCGGGTCATGCGCAGGCACAGGCCGTACACCCGCCCGGCGTGCTCTCGGTAGAGCCGCTCGAAGGCTCGGGCGTCGCCGTTGCGGGCCCGTTCGACGAGCGCTCCCTCCCAGTCGATCCGCGTCTGCTCGGCCTGCGCGAGTGTCATCGGTCGCTTAGATACGGACGGGGGTCCGGGCGTTTAAACGAGACCCCCGAGGCCATCGCCGGCGTGCCGCGCGCGCGCCGGCGCGCAGCCCGCGTGCGGGGGCCGCACCTGCTCTGGTCAACGCCAGCGAGCTGGCTCAGGTCCCATCGGGACGGCGTCACGGCTCACCATCGCACCAGCGGGGGCAGGCTCATTAGGTAGGCGTCCGGGTCGGCATCGGTGCTGAAGCCGAAGCGGGTGCCGCGGTCGTAAACCAGGTTGAACTCCACGTAGCGCCCGCGCTTGACGAGGAGCCGCTCGCGCGCCGCCTCGTCGTAGGCGGTGTCCTTGCGCCGCGCGACGATGCGCGGGAAGACCCGCAGGACGGCCTCGCCGACGCCGCGGACGAAGGCGAACTCGGCGCCGCCGGCGGAGGCGGCCAGATCGTCGAAAAAGATCCCGCCGACGCCCCGCGGCTCCTGCCGGTGCGGCAGATAGAAGTAGCGGTCGCACCACTCCTTGTATTCGCGGTAAGCGCCCGGACGGTACGCCTCGCACGCCCCTTCGAGTGCGGCGTGGAACTCCGCCGTGTCCTCGGCCTGCGGAAAGGCCGGGGTGAGGTCCGAGCCTCCGCCGAACCAGTCGCGCGAGGTGGCGAGGAAGCGCAGGTTCAGGTGCAGCGCGGGCACGTACGGGTTGCGCATATGCGCCACGAGCGAGATCCCGCAGGCCACGAAGCGGCCGTCGGACTCGGCCGCACCCGGCAGCTGCGCACGCGCCTCCGGCGCCATCACGCCCCAGACGTGACTCACGTTGACGCCGACCTTCTCGAACACCTCGCCCCGCATGAGCCGCGCTTCCCCGCCGCCCTCGAGGCGATGGCCGTCCGGCTTGCTCCACGGGCGCGCCTCGAAGCGGCTCGCCGCCTCGAACGCCTCGAACGCCGCACACAGCCGCTGCTGCAGATCCCGGAAATAGCGGGTCGCGGACGCGGCGAGGTCAGCGGTACTCATGCACGCAGTCGATGAGACGCGCCACGGCGTCCGGGTCGGTATCCGGCCAGATGCCGTGGCCGAGATTGAAGATGTGACCGGGCGCCGATCCGGCCTCATCGAGCACCGCCGTGGCGCAGCGCTTGAGCTGCTCCGGCGGCGCAAACAACGCCGCGGGGTCGAGATTGCCCTGCACAGCCTTGTCGGGCCCGAGCACACGCCGCACCCGTGTGAGGGAGGCGCGCCAGTCGACGCCGACCACATCGACGTCGAGGCCCGCCACGGCCGGCATGAGCACCGCGCCCTGATTCACATAATAGATGAGTGGCACCGCGAGGCCGCGCAGCGCCGCGACCAGCCGCCGCACCGCCGGCAGCGCGAACTGGGCGAACTCGCGCGGCGCCAGCAGCCCCGCCCAGGACTCGAACAGCATCAGCGCCTGGGCCCCCGCCGCAGCCTGCGCCGCCAGATACGCCGCCATCGCATCGCTCAACCGCTCGAGCAGGCGCTGCGCATCGGCGGGGTGCGTGTAGAGGAACGCGCGGGCGGCGGCAAACTCCTTCGACGGCCGGCCGCACACGAGGTAACACAGCAGCGTGAACGGCGCGCCGGCGAAGCCGATGAGCGGCGCGCCGCGCGGCAGGCTGGCGCGCACGAGACGCACCGTGTCGAGCACGAACGGCACATCACGCTGCGGCACGAGCTCGGGCAGTGCCTCGATCTGCGCGCGCGTGCGGAGCGGCTCGCGGACCACGGGTCCCGGCTCGAAGCTGAGCGCAACGCCCAGCCCCTCGAGCGGGGTCATGATGTCGCTGAAGAGGATCGCGGCGTCGAGCTCGAAGCGCTTGAGCGGTTGCAGCGTCGCCTCCGCCGCGAGCTCCGGCGTGCGGATCAGCGTCTCGAAGGACACGCGTGCGCGCAGCTCGCGGTACTCCGGCAGGTAGCGCCCGGCCTGACGCATGATCCAGATCGGGCGGTACGCGGCCGGGCGGCAGCGGCAGGCGGCGAGGAACGCGCCCGACTCGGACGGCGCCGCCGCCCCGCTCGGCGGTGTGCCAGGAGCCTTCACGCGCGCAGCCACCGCACGACCTCCGGGGCGAAATAGCTGATGATGAGGTCGGCACCCGCGCGGCGGATGCCGGTGAGGGTCTCGAGCACGGCGGCGCGCTCGTCGATCCAGCCGCGCTGGCTCGCGGCCTTGATGAGACTGAACTCTCCCGACACCTGGTAGGCCACCACCGGCACGCGCACCGCAGCGCGCACCTCGCGAATGACGTCGAGGTAGGGGCCGGCGGGCTTCACCATGACCAGGTCCGCACCCTCCTCCACGTCGAGCAGCACCTCGCGCAGCGCCTCGCGCGCGTTGGCCGGGTCCATCTGGTAGGAGCGGCGGTCGCCGAACGCGGGCGCCGACTCCGCGGCTTCGCGGAACGGCCCGTAGAAGCAGGACGCGTACTTGGCGGCATAGGCCACTATCGGGGTGGTCGCATGCCCTTCGCGATCGAGCAGCGCGCGGATCGCCTGCACCCGGCCGTCCATCATGTCGCTCGGCGCGACGGCATCGGCGCCGGCGCGCGCGTAGTTGAGCGCCACCTCCGCGAGCGTCTGGATGGAGGAATCGTTGTCGATGGTGCCTCCGGAGAGCACGTGCCCGCAGTGGCCGTGGTCGGTCGCGCCGCACAGGCAGACGTCCGCCCACACGAGCAGCTCCGGACAGGCCTCCTTGATGCTGCCGATGGCCTGCGCGGCGAGTCCGTGCGGGTCGCGCGCCGCGCTCGCCCGCGCGTCCTTCTGCGCCGGGGCGGCGAACAGCAGCACCGCGGGCACGCCGGCCGCGTGCGCGCCCTTGGCCTCCTCGACCACCGCGTCGACCGACAGCTGGCTGATGCCCGGCATGCTCTCCACCGGGCGGCGCACGCCGCGTCCCGGCACGACGAACAGCGGGTAGATGAGCTGGTCGGGCACGAGATGCGTCTCGCGCACCATGCGCCGCCAGACCTCCGACTGCCGGGTGCGGCGCGGTCTCTCGTTGGGGAATGTCATGGCTCCTAAGCTCCTGCGGGTGAGTCAGGCGGTCGTCTCGAGCGTTCGCAGCGTCGCGAGCGCCAGGCTCTCGAGGGTGGCGTTCTCGGAAATGACCGGTGTCGCGCCCTGCTGCGCGAGCTCGCGTGCGGTGGTGCGACCGATGGCCACGGGGCGCGCATCGGCGAGCAGGCGCGCGAAGCTCTCGTCGCCGAGCGCGCGCTTGAGCTCGATCACTGCCGACGGGCTCGCGAAGGTGACGGCGCCGACGGCGCGGCGCTCGATCCAGTCGCGGCAGCCCTCGACGTCGAGCGCGGCCGCCTCGGTGCGGTACGCCTCGACCTGCGTCACCGCGTAGCCGAGCGCCTTCAGGCCCGCGGCAAGCGTCGGCAGAGCACGCGAGCTCGCGGGGTAGAGGATCCGCACGCCGCGGTCGGCCGGCGTGTGTTGCGCGGCGAACGCGGCGATCAGTGCTCCGGCGTTCGCCTCGTCGGGCGTCAGATCCACCGGCCAGCCCCGCTGGCGCAGCACCTGCGCGGTGGCGCGCCCGATGGCGGCGATGCGCACGCCGGCGGGTGCCGCCGGCAGCCGCTCGAGCACGCCGGCCACGGCGCGGCGGCTCGCAAACACGATCCAGCCGAAAGAGCCGACCGCGCCGAGCGCCGCCTCGAGCGGCTTTGGGTCCGCGGCCGTGACGCTCACCGCCGGCCAC
>JASHTN010000426.1 GCA_030040525.1 Gammaproteobacteria bacterium
CTCCATCAGGGACGCTCCGAGCACGGTCGGATGCTCGTCGTTGTCGAACGCCCAGAACTGCTGCACGTGACCGTATTCGTGCGCGATCATGTGTACGAAATGATCCTCGAGGTTGGGATTCATCGGGCTGACCATGCACGCCCCCTCGAGTCCCACTTGCACCCCCCCGCGGCTATCGGCGACCGCCACGGGCTTGCCGCGGCCGACGACGATCGTAACCGGCAGCAACCTCGCCTCGGGGTAGAGCTCTTTGAGCTTGTGGAGCGCCGCCGCGACGCGCACCCGCACGCGTGGCAGTACTGCCAGGCAGCGCCGCGCGTCGGCATAGATCGCGGGACGTGCGGCGATCGCTGCCGCAATCCGCTCGCCCGTCGTGTGGCGGGCCCTGGCGAAGTAGCGGAGACCCTCCGAGCCGTGGTCGATGTAGTCCTGCAGTTGGGCGGCGGTCGGGTGACCTCCCGTGGCGTCATAGAGCTTGTAGAAGCGCGCGACATCCCCGGTGTAGATGACCGGACCCGCAATCCTGCCCGCCGCCACCGCGCTGCGCGCAGCTTGCGGAGCTGTTGCGGTGAGCAGCGCCCCGATCGCAGCGGCAACCATGATCCGCAGCATCATCAGCGTGTGCTCCTCTTGCGTAACCCCGGCTCAGCGCGCGCAATGCTGGTCGAGAAAGCGCAAGACGTCGTCTCTCCAGACCTCGACCCCGCGCCACGCAAAGCTGTGTCCTTGCGCTGCAGTTTCGCCGAAGCGCGGATAGAGGTGAATCTCCGCGGGCTTGCCGGCGGCACGCGCCGCCGCATATAGCACACGGCTCGGCGAAAGACTGTAGTCGTTCTCAGCCTGGAGGAAGAGGAGCGGTGCCTTGGAGGCTTGCACCGCGCGCCCCATCAACGTCCTTAGATCCGGAGCCAGGCCCCAGCTCTCGGCGCCGCCGGAGACATCGACCGCTGCGCAGTAATCGGCATGCGCAGCGCCGAGCACGGTCTCGATGCCGCCGAAAGAGTTGCCCATGACGGCGATCTGTGTGGGGCGCACGAAGGACTGGTGCCTGAGCCACGACAGGGCTGCCATCTGATCATTGAGTTGCTCGGTGCTCAGGAGGCGCACCATGGTCTGGGCGGCAGCGGACATGCCGCCGCGGACGCGGGCGGCGTTGATCTCGTCGATGATGTAGGCGCCCGCGTCCTGGCTCAGTCCCTGGCCGCGGCGATAGGGGGCAAAGAAGACCCAGCCATGAGCCACGAATGTGGGTGCGATAGCCTCGAACGCGGCATTGCTGACCATGCCCGGCGAGCTGCCGTGGTTGTAGAGCACGGCGCGAAAGGGGCCCGGGCCGCCAGGCTTGTAGACCTGACCGTGAAGGTGCGCGGCGCCCGAATCGAACTGGACCGTTTCGGGCGCGGGTGCCTGCGCGTTACACAGCGCCTGCACTGATGCGGCTGCGAGCCCCACGATTGCCCTGGCAACTCTCGCCAACCCGCGTCCGCGGCTCAGTGTCAAGTCAGAAGCTCCTGAGGATCATTCCGGAAGAGACCCCGACGACGCTTCGCGAGGAGAGCCTACTTTTTTCCGCGCGACTTGTTGGCCTGCTCGTAAGGATTGAAGCCGCCGCCCGGCCGGTGCTTCGGCAGCATGGCCGCCTTGTCGTCTTTCGCTGGCGGCTCCTCGAGTGACAGCTCGGTCGAGTCGAGCTTCTTCAGCAGGCTGGTGGCAGAGAGGATTGCGTTCTTGGTGGTCGTGGTCACCCACTCCCAGATGGCGTTGCCGCGCTCGTCGTGAGTCACGTGGCCCGAGCGGCTTTTCGGGGGCGTATTGGCATCGGCGGCGGAGCCTGCCGGAGTGGCCGGCTGCTTGGCAGACGACGACTGAGGCTGCGCCGGAGCCGCAGGCGACGCAGAGCGGGCGGCGTCGCCCGCCGGGGGCGTCGGTCTCTGCCGCGGGGAATTGGGGTCGCTCATGCCGGGCCGCCGGGAGTAAGGTGACTTAAGATTTCTGGAGTTTCGCAGTCCTTATAACGAGAGTCGCGTCCCGGCGGCACGGCGGGGCGGCGGAAATGTGGAAGTGGTCACAGCGCGCGCCGGCGGAGTGCATACCAGGTCCCAGTGCCCCCGGGAGCCCGCCAGGGCGCCCGATTGCGAAGGGCGCGGGCTCGAAAGAGAGCAAGATTCGGAGTGCCGGAGTTCCGCCGACGCTTTAGATTGCAGTCCGTGGGGAGCAACATCCGCTTCGGGAGACTGGCGGCCATGACGGATCAGATCGCGCGCGGCAGGGCCGGCGGCCACAACGCCGATGACGCGATTCGCTTTGCTGTCGGTGAGTCGTCGCTGGGCTACGTTCTCATCGCACGGAGCGGCCGCGGCATCTGTGCGATCCTGTTGGGTGACGAGCCGGACGCTCTGGTGGAGGAGCTGCTGGACCGCTTTCCGCAAGCAGTTCATGTCGGAGCCGCTCTCGGCAGCGAAGGCGAGTTCGCGAACGTCGTCGCCCGGGTCGTCGAGCTGGTCGAGGCGCCCGCGAGGGACATGCAGATTGCGCTCGATCTGCGCGGTACGGCGTTTCAGCGGCGGGTCTGGCAGGCGCTGCGGAGGATTCCACCGGGCACCACCGTCAGCTACTCCGACATCGCCGCGCGCATCGGCGCGCCGCGGGCGGTGCGCGCGGTCGCGCAGGCGTGCGCGGCCAACGCTCTGGCAGTTACGGTCCCCTGTCACCGGGTCGTGCGCCGGGATGGCGACCTGTCAGGCTATCGCTGGGGCGAGCAGCGCAAGCGCTGCCTGCTGGCGAGAGAGGCGGGGGCGCGAGCGGCGCTGCCGTCAATCTGACTTTCCGGCGGGCGGGGCAACGGGGGCGAACGATCTTCGCAGGGGCTGTCTCTGGCCGGCGCGCTCGAGCGCCAGGTCGATGAGTCGCGTGACGAGCTCGGTGGGTGAGACTCCCGAGGCGGCCCACAGCTTCGGGTACATCGAGATCGCGGTAAATCCCGGGATGGTGTTGATCTCGTTCACCAGCCATCCGCCGTCCGCTTTCAGGAATAGATCGACTCGCGCCATCCCCTCGCACTCGAGGACCTCGAATGCCCGCAAGGCCAGCTGCTGTGCGCGCGCCAGCTCTTCCGGGGTGAGGCTTGCGGGAACGTCGAGCCGCGCACCGTGCTCATCCAGGTACTTCGCCTCATACGAGTAGAAGCCGTCGGGATGCTGTACGACGATCTCTCCGGCAATGGAGACGGCCGGCGGCTCGCCGCCGAGCACGGCGAGCTCGATCTCACGCCCGCCGACGGCCGCCTCGGCGAGAATCTTGGTATCGAACTGGAAGGCGTGTCGCACGGCATCCGGCAGGGCTGCCGCACTCGTCACCTTGCGGACTCCGACGGACGAGCCCGCGTTCGCCGGTTTGGTAAACAGCGGAAAGCCGAGCGCGGCGATCTCACGGCACATGCGAGCGGGGTCGGCGATGAAGTCGGCGCGGCGGAGAGTGCGGAAGGTGGTCACCGGGACTCCGGCCTCGCGCAGCAGCCGCTTCATGACGTCCTTGTCCATGCCG
>JASHTN010000427.1 GCA_030040525.1 Gammaproteobacteria bacterium
TTCTTGATCTCGGCGATCGCCTTGGCCGGGTTCAGATCCTTCGGGCAGACGTCGGTGCAGTTCATGATGGTGTGGCAGCGGTAGAGGCGGAACGGATCCTCGAGCTGGTCCAGCCGCTCGCCCGCCGCCTCATCCCGGCTGTCGATGATCCAGCGGTAGGCGGCCAGCAGCGCCGCAGGACCGAGAAGCCGGTCGCTGTTCCACCAGTAGCTCGGGCAGGCCGTCGAGCAGCAGGCGCAGAGAATGCAGGCGGCCGGACGGTCGATCCTCTCCTGCTCCTCCTTGCTCTGCAGCCGCTCGCGGTCGGGAGGTGCCGGCGTACGGGTCTGCAGCCAGGGTTTCACCGCCGCGTACTGGGCGTAGAACGTGGTGAGATCGGGCACCAGGTCCTTCACCACCGGCATGTGCGGCAGGGGATAAATGCGAATCTCGCCGGACAGGTCCCGCAGGGAGGTGGTGCAGGCGAGGCGGTTCAGACCGTTGATGTTCATGGCGCACGATCCGCAGATGCCCTCGCGGCACGAGCGGCGGAAGGTGAGCGTGGAATCGACGGTCGACTTCAGCTGGATCAGAGCATCGAGCACCATCGGCCCGCAGCTGCGCGGATCGAGGCGGAAGGTGTCGAGCCGCGGATTACCGCCACCGTCCGGATCGAAACGGTAGATGCGCAGCGTGCGCAACTCGGCGGCACCGGCAGGCTCAGGGTGCGTCACCCCGCGCACGACGCGGGCGTTGGCAGGCAGGCGGAACTCGGTCATGACAGTCCTTTGAGTCGGCTCCCTCAGTAGGTCCGTGCCTTCGGGGGAATCGACTCGACGTCGCCCGTCAGGGTGTTGAGGTGCACCGGCCGGTAGTCGAAGCGAGTACGCCGCGGTCCGTCCACCCACACCAGGGTGTGCTTCAGCCAGTTCTCGTCGTCGCGCCGCGGAAAGTCCTCGCGGGCGTGCGCGCCGCGGCTCTCGGTACGGTTGGCCGCCGAGTGGATGGTCGCGGTCGCCTGCAGCAGCAGGTTCTCGAGCTCGAGCGTCTCGATGAGATCACTGTTCCATATGAGCGAGCGGTCGCTGACGCGCACGTCGGCGAACGAGGCGAAGGTGGCGCCGATCCTCTCGATGCCCTGAGCGAGGCTCTCGCCGGTACGAAACACCGCCGCATCGAGCTGCATGGTCTTCTGCATCTCGAGGCGGATCTGCGCGGTGCCGCGCGCACCGTTGGCGTTGCGCAGCCGCTCGAGCCGCTCGAGCGCCTGGCCCCCGGCGTCGGCGGCGAACGGCCGATGCTCGCCGCCCGGGGTGAGGAGCTGCACGCAGCGCCGCGCCGCCGCGCGTCCGAACACCACGAGATCGAGCAGCGAGTTGGAGCCCAGGCGGTTCGCACCGTGCACCGACACACAGGCGGCCTCGCCCACCGCCATGAGTCCGGACACGACGCTGTCGGGATTGCCCTCTTTCGGCCGCACCACCTCGCCGTGGTGGTTGCAGGGGATGCCGCCCATGTTGTAGTGGACCGTCGGCTGCACCGGAATCGGCTCGCGCGTCACGTCGACGCCGGCGAAGATGCGGGCGGTCTCGGCAATGCCCGGCAGCCGCTCGTGGATGACTCCGGCGCCGAGGTGCTCGAGATGCAGCGCGATGTGGTCGTGCTCCGGACCCACACCGCGGCCCTCGCGGATCTCGAGGATCATGGCCCGGCTCACGACGTCGCGCGAGGCCAGGTCCTTGGCATTGGGCGCGTAGCGCTCCATGAAGCGCTCGCCCCTGGAGTTGGTGAGGTAGCCGCCCTCACCGCGCGCCCCCTCGGTGATCAGGCAGCCGGCGCCGTAGATCCCGGTCGGATGAAACTGCACGAACTCCATGTCCTGCAGCGGCAGCCCGGCCCGCAGCACCATGGCGTTGCCGTCGCCGGTGCAGGAGTGCGCCGAGGTGCACGAGAAATAGCACCGGCCGTAGCCGCCGGTCGCGAGGATCGTCATGTGCGCGCGGAAGCGATGCAGCGTCCCGGCGTTCAGATCGAGCGCCACCACCCCGCGGCAGACGCCCTGCTCCATGATCAGGTCGATGGCGAAGTACTCGACGAAGAAAGTCGCCGCGTGACGGATCGATTGCTGGTAGAGCGTGTGCAGCAGTGCGTGCCCGGTGCGGTCGGCCGCCGCGCAGGTGCGTTGCGCGATGCCCTTGCCGTAGTGCGTCGTCATGCCCCCGAACGGGCGCTGGTAGATGTGACCGCTCTCCGTGCGCGAGAACGGCACGCCGTAGTGCTCGAGCTCGATCACGGCGGCGGGAGCCTCCTTGCACATGAGCTCGATCGCATCCTGGTCGCCGAGCCAGTCCGAGCCTTTGACGGTGTCGTACATGTGCCAGCGCCAGTCGTCCTCGCCCATGTTGCCGAGGGCGGCAGAGATCCCGCCCTGCGCGGCCACCGTATGGCTGCGCGTGGGGAAGAGCTTGGTGATGCAGGCGGTCGACAGGCCGCTCTCGGCCAGCCCGAGCGTGGCGCGCAGCCCGGCACCGCCCGCGCCGACGACGATGACGTCGTAGCTGTGGTCGGTGAGCTCGTGGTCGCTCACGCGGCGGCCCCGAACACGATCCGCAGCACCGCGAGC
Organism: Gammaproteobacteria bacterium; assembly: GCA_030040525.1. GTDB lineage: Bacteria > Pseudomonadota > Gammaproteobacteria > Steroidobacterales > Steroidobacteraceae > 13-2-20CM-66-19. The sequence goes on from JASHTN010000427.1 coordinate 2,603, forward strand.
ACCCCGGCCGCTGCCAGCAGCACGTTGGCGAACAACGCGAGCACCAGCAGCAGCGCGCGGCTCCCGGCACCATGCACGTAGTCCTCGATCACCACCCGCAGCCCGAGCTGCGAGTGCCAGGCGCCGGTCAGCAACAGCAGGACCAGCAGCAGCGCCGTGAGACTGCCATGCATCCAGCCCGCGACCGTCGCGTAATCGAGCGAGGGGAGAGCCAGGAGCGACACCACGAACCAGATCGTGAGCGGCACCAGCGCGAGCGAGGTGAGCCGCTGCATCCACCAGTGATGCACACCCTGCCCGGCGGCTCCGGTTCCGAGCACCGTGCCGAGGGGACTGCGCAGGCTCACGGCGCGTGCCCTCCCGCGAGCCAGGCAAAGTAGCCGATGACGAGCATCAGCAGAATGCTGGCGGCGACCACCAGCCAGGCGCTGCGCTGCGACTGGCGGCGCTCGAGCCCCCTGCCGGTATCCCAGATGAGATGGCGGATGCCGGCCACGAGGTGATAGCAGAAGGCGATGATGACGGCGGCGTAGACCAGCTTCATCACCGGGAGCGCAAGCACCCGCATCGCGGCCGCGAAATGGCTCGGGCCCCCGGCGAGCGAGACCAGCCAGTAGACGAGCACCACGAGCCCCATCGAGAGCGCGACTCCCGTGAAGCGGTTGAAGATGGATGTCGCCAGCGTGTAGCGGAACATCCTGTACACCTCGAGGTGCGGCGATAAGGGGCGCGCGGGCATAGACTAAAAATCGATGCAGCGGCCGTCTTCGCGGGATCCGGCAGGCGTGCTCGGCGCGGTCGGCTCCGCGCTCTTGCGTTCGGACGTCGGCATACCCATCAAGTCTGCCAGAATTCAGCATCTGCGGCCACGAAAAAGTTAAGCAAAACAACGATCAACCTGCATGCACGACGCCGTCTCACAGGTAGCGCTCGATTCCCTCGGCGTGCTGCGCGCGCGCGGCGTGGATGCCGGCACATTCCTGCAGGGCCAGCTCTCCAACGACCTCGCTCTGCTCGGCGCCGAGCGCTCGCTCCTGGCGGGCTATCACAATGCGCAGGGGCGCACCATCGCGCTGCTGCGCCTGATCGAGCACGCACCCGGGGACGTCCTCGCCATCCTGCCGCGCGAGCTCGTCGGCGCCGTGGCGGAGCGGCTTTCGAAGTTCATCCTGCGGGCGAAGGTGAGGCTGGCGGATGATTCAGCAGGCTGGTCGCTTGCAGGCCTCATCGCGAGCGAGCCGGCAACGGCACCGCAGACCGCGCTGCCCGCAGCGCCGAACGCCGTGAGTCGCGCGGATGGCTCGATCATCGTGCGCTTGGCCGCGGAGCCCGCGCGCTGGCTCACCGCACACCCCGCAGCGGCGGCGCCCGCGGCCCCCGCTGCAGCGACCGCCGCAGCGGCCGCGGCATGGGAGCGGCTGGCCATCGCAAGCGGCGAGCCCGAGGTGTACGCGAGGACCTCGGAGGAGTTCGTCGCGCAGATGCTCAACCTCGACGTGCTCGGCGCCATCGCCTTCGATAAGGGCTGCTACACGGGGCAGGAGGTGATCGCGCGCGCTCACTACCGCGGCCGCGTCAAGCGACGTCTGCAGCGCTTCCTCACCCGCACAGCGCAGGCGCTCGCGCCCGGCGATGCCGGTCAACTCGCCGACGGGCGCGGCTTGAGAGTCGTTCGCGCCGTGCAGCTCGCCGACGGCCGATGCGAGTTCCTGGCAGTCGCGCCGCTTGCGCCGGGCGAGGCGCTGGCCGCCGCCGTCCCACCGATCGACGCCGAGCCGCTCGCCCTGCCCTACACCCTGCCGGATTGAGGAGACCCGACATGAGCCCGAAAACCGGTGCCTGCCTGTGCGGCGCGGTGCGCTATCGCATCACCGGCCCGCTGCGCGCGGTCGTCGCTTGCCATTGCACGCAGTGCCGCCGCACGACCGGTCATTTCATGGCGGCGACGGCGGCGCGGCGCCGGGACTTCAAGCTGCTCTCGCAGGCGGAGCTCTGCTGGTACGTCTCCTCGCCCGAGGCGCGCCGACGGCGTGCCGCAGAGTGCGCACGGGCGCTTCACCGTGGAGATTCCCGCGCGCTGATCCGACCGATCGCCCTCAGGCCTCCGGCCGCATGTGGGGGAAGAGGATCACGTCGCGGATCGAGGCCGAGTCGGTGAAGAACATCACCAGCCGGTCGATGCCGACTCCGAGCCCGGCGGCAGGCGGCATGCCGTACTCGAGCGCCCGCACGTAGTCGGCGTCGTAGAACATCGCCTCCTCGTCGCCGCCCTCCTTGCGTGCCGCCTGGGCACGGAAGCGCGCCGCCTGGTCCTCCGGATCGTTGAGCTCCGAGAAGCCGTTGGCGATCTCGCGGCCCGCGAGGAAGAACTCGAAGCGGTCGGTGAGAAACGGATCGGCATCGCTGGGACGCGACAGCGGCGAGACCTCCGCCGGGTAGGCATATACGAAGGTCGGCTCGAGGAGCGTGTCCTCCGCGGTCTTTTCGAAGAGCTCGAGCTGCAGCTTCCCCGGCCCGTCGTGCGCGCCGGCCTTGATGCCGAGCGGCTCGCAGCGCTTGCGCAGGTAGGTCAGATCGCGCAGCGACAGCGGATCGATCCCGGGGTTGCTGTCGATGATGGCCTGCTCGACCGTGATGCGGCGGAAGGGCTTGGCGAGGTCGTAGCTGCGCCCCTGGTAACGGATCTGCTGCGCGCCGTAGAGGGTGTCGGCGAGCCCGCGGGTGGCCTTCTCGACCCAGTCCATGAGGTCGAGGTAGTCGGCGTAGGCGAGGTACAGCTCGAGCATGGTTAATTCGGGGTTGTGCTGCGTCGAGACGCCCTCGTTGCGGAAGTTGCGGTTGATCTCGTAGACACGCTCGAATCCGCCGACGACCAGGCGCTTGAGGTACAGCTCAGGTGCGATCCGCAGGTACATGTCGAGATCGAGAGCGTTGTGGTGCGTCCTGAACGGCCGCGCCACGGCGCCGCCGGGGATCGGCTGCATCATCGGCGTCTCGACCTCGAGAAAATCGAGCGCGTCGAGGAAATCGCGCAGGTAGCGGATGATGCGGCTGCGGATGCGGAACACCTCGCGGCTGCGCTCGCTCACGATCAGGTCGACGTAGCGCTGGCGGTAGCGCGTCTCGGTGTCGGCGAGGCCGTGCCACTTATCCGGCAGCGGCCGCAGCGACTTGGTCAGCAGGCGCAGCCGGTCGACCCGCACCGACAGCTCGCCGGTGCGGGTGCGGAACAGCACGCCGGCCGCGCCGATGATGTCGCCGACGTCCCAGGCCTTGAAGGTCTCGTAGACCGGCCCGAGCGCCTCCTCCTGCAGGTACAGCTGGATCTGCCCGGTGCGGTCGGCGATCTTCGCGAAGCTCGCCTTGCCCATCAGCCGCTTCAGCAGCAGCCGGCCGCCCACGTTGACGCGCGTTGGATTGGCATCCAGCCACTCGCCGGTGCGCTCGCCGTAGGAGGCGTGCAGCTCGCCGGCAAGCGCGTCGCGCCGGAAATCGTTGGGAAAGGCCCCGCCCCGGCGGCGCAGCTCGGCAAGCTTGGCGCGGCGCTCGGCGATCAGCTTGTGCTCGTCGCCGCCGTTGCCGCCGGCGCCGCCGCCGGCCACGTCGTCTTTGCCCTTGCTCATGTGCGCTGGCCGCGTGGGTTCAGACGCCCGCCTTGAGCGAGGCCTCCATGAACTGGTCGAGCGCCCCATCGAGCACCGCCGTGGTGTTGCCCACCTCGAGCCCGGTGCGCAGGTCCTTGATGCGCGACTGGTCGAGCACGTAGGAGCGGATCTGATTGCCCCAGCTGACGTCGGACTTGGAGTCCTCGAGCACCCTGGCGGCAGCGTTGCGCTTGTTGACCTCCAGCTCGTAGAGCTTCGCCTTGAGCATCTTCATGGCGGTGGAGCGGTTCTTGTGCTGGCTGCGCTCGTTCTGGCATGCCACCACGATACCGCTCGGCAGGTGCGTGATGCGCACCGCCGACTCGGTCTTGTTGACATGCTGGCCGCCCGCGCCGGAGGAGCGATACACGTCGACCTTGAGATCCGCCGGGTTGATCTCGATCCGGATGTCGTCATCGACCTCGGGCGAGACGAACACGGAGGCGAACGAGGTGTGGCGGCGGTTGCCTGAATCGAACGGCGATTTGCGCACCAGACGGTGCACGCCGGTCTCGGTGCGCAGCCAGCCATAGGCGTACTCGCCCTGCACCTCGACGCTCGCGCTCTTGATGCCGGCCACCTCGCCGGGATTCGCATCGATCACCTCGCAGCGAAAGCCGCGCGCCGCCCCCCAGCGCAAGTACATGCGCAGCAGCATCTGCGCCCAGTCCTGAGCCTCGGTCCCGCCGGCCCCCGCCTGAATGTCGAGGAAGGCGCTGTGCGAGTCCATCTCGCCCGAGAACATGCGCCGCAGCTCGAGGTTCCTGACCGCGGTCTCCAGGTGCTGCGCCTCGGCGCCGATGTCGCGCGCCGCGCCCTCGTCGGCTTCCGCCTCCGCGAGCTCGAGCAGCTCGGCGGCGTCGCGGATCGCCTTGGTGGTGCGCTCGAGCTCGCCGACGTCCGAGGTCAACCGGGCGCGCTCGCGACCGAGCTCCTGCGCGCGCGCCGGATCGGACCATACCGCAGGATCCTCCAGCTCGCGGCCGACTTCCTCGAGGCGCTCCTTCTTGCGACCGTACTCAAAGAAACCCCCGGAGGGAGGCGATGCGCTCTCCCAGGTCTTTGAGCTGTCTCTTCAGCGGGTTGACTTCCATTGGCTCAAGCGGCGCTGCCACGGCAGGACCAGCGGATGCTAAGCGGCCTTGCCGCACCCCGGCAAGCCACGCACGGCCCTGAGGCCGCGGCGTGCGCGCCTTCGTCTCAGCCGCCTGTGGGCAGCACGTGATCGATGAGCAGCTGCAGGCGCCTTTCGCTCTGGTACTCGTTCACGTCCAGCCGGTACACCAGGTGCGCCGCGCCCGCCGGCGGCCGGAAGTCCGCGTCCGGCTCGATGTGATTGAAAGCGATGGCGTCGAAGGCCCGGCCGCTGCGCGGCGGCTCGACCCACATCTTCAGGTGCCGCTCGTTGACGATACGGGCGTTGCGGATGCCGAAGACGCCGTCGAACGAAGGCTCCGGGAACGACTGTCCCCAGGGGCCGCCCTCGCGCAGCGCCTGCGCCGTGCCGAGCGCGAGCTCCTCCAGCGCCAGCTCGCCGTCGGTCTCGACCGTGTCGGCGGGCGGCGCATCCCGGACCCAGCGCGCCGCTTCCTCGTCGAAGGCGCGCGCGAACACATCGAGCTTGGCGCGCTCGAGCGTGAGCCCCGCGGCCATGGCGTGCCCGCCGAAGCGGCTCAGCAGCCCCGGGTGCCGCGTGGCGATCGATTCGAGCATGTCGCGGATGTGGAGACCTGCGAGCGAGCGTGCCGAGCCGCGCAGCGTCGCAGCGTCCGCCGGCGCGAAGGCGATCACCGGCCGCCGCACCCGGTCCTTGACCCGGCTCGCCACCAGCCCCACGACGCCCTGGTGCCAGCTCGCATCGAACAGACACACGCCGCTACGCTCGAGCGCTCCGGGACCCGTGTCCAGCAGACGGCGCACCGCAGCGAGCGCCTCCTGCTGCATCCGCGCCTCGATGCTGCGGCGCTCTTCATTGAGTTCGTCGAGGCGCGCGGCCAGGCGTCGTGCGCTCTGCGGATCGTCCGTGATCAGGCACTGGACGCCGATGCTCATGTCATCGAGGCGGCCCGCCGCGTTCAGCCGCGGCGCCGCCCCGAAGGCGAGGTCCGCGGCCGTGAGCGCAGACGCCGACCGGCCGGCGATCTCGAGCAGCGCCTTGAGACCCGAGACGCAGCGGCCGGCGCGAATGCGCCTCATGCCCTGAGCGACCAGGACACGATTGTTGACATCGAGCGGCACCACGTCGGCGATCGTGCCGAGGGCGACCAGATCGAGCCACTGCCCCGCAGGCGGCGCCGCCAGGCCGGCCTCGGCCAGCCGGCGCTGCAGCGCTGCGACCACGTAGAAGGCCACGCCGACGCCGGCGAGCGCGCGGCTGCCGAAGCGGCTGCCCGTGAGATTGGGGTTGACGATGACGTTGGCGTCCGGCAGCTGCCCGCCGGGAAGGTGATGATCGGTGATGAGCACGTCGATGCCGCGCTCGCGCGCAGCGGCAACTCCGGCGTGGCTCGAGATGCCGTTGTCGACGGTGACGATCAGGGTCGGCGCGCGGCTGGCAGCCAGCGTCACGATCGGGGGCGTCAGTCCGTAACCGAACTCGAAGCGATTCGGTACGAGGAAGTCGACCGCGGCGAACCCGAAGGCCCGCAGCGCCCGCAGCAGCAGCGCACAGCTCGTGGCGCCGTCGGCATCGAAATCTCCGACCACCAGGACCCGGCCCGTGCTGCGGTGGCGCAGCAGCAGCTCGGCGGCGGACTCGATGCCCTCCAGCGTTCGCACCGGCAGCAGCCGCTCGAGCGAGGTGTCGAGCTCGGCCGCCGAGCGCACGCCGCGCGCGGCGTAGACGCGCTCGAGAACCGGGTGCAGCGCGCCGCCCAGGCGCACCCCGGCAGCAGGCTGGCGGCGCACCACCCGCAGCTTCATATGAAGGCCGCGAGCGGCGCCCGGCGCCGCCGCCAGCGCTTGAGCGCGCTGCACCGCGTGAGGCTCACGCAGGTGTCGTTCGCCACGAGCCGCAGGCGGCCGAGCCCGCCCGCCC
>JASHTN010000428.1 GCA_030040525.1 Gammaproteobacteria bacterium
TCCTCGTTCTCGGCGGTGATCGGCACGACGCCGACGCTGGCGCCGAGCTTGAAGACGCGGTCCTCCCAGGTGAAGCGGAAATTGCGCACGCTGTCGCGCAGCGTCTCGGCGGTGCGCATCGCCTCGTCGAGCGAGCAGCTCTCGAGCAGAATTCCGAACTCATCGCCGCCGAGCCTCGAGAGCGTGTCGCGCCAGCGCACCTTGGACTTCAGCAGCGCCCCCACCTGCCCGAGCAGCGCGTCCCCGGCGCTGTGGCCGCAGGTGTCGTTGACGATCTTGAACTGGTCGATGTCGAGGTGGCAGAGCGCGTAGGAGGCCTCGCGCGCCTTGGCGCTCTTCAGCGCCCGCTCGAGCCGGCTCTCGAACTCGCGCCGGTTGACGAGCCCGGTGAGCAGGTCGTGGCTCGCGTGGTACGAGAGGCGGCGGTTGAGCTCGCGCGATTCGCTCACATCGTGGAACACGAGCACGCCGCCGGCGACGTGTCCGGCGCCATCGCGGATCGGGGCGGCCGTGCTCTCGACGTACAGCTCGTTGCCGTCGCGGCGGATCAGCAGCATCGGTCGCACCGACTTGATCGGACGGATGCGCCGGATCGAGACGGTGAGCGGATTCTCGAGCGGCTCGCAGGTCTCCTCGTGAAAAGCGCGGAAGATCTCCTCCACCGGCCGTCCCATGGCATCCTCGAGGCGCCAGCCGGTGAGCTCCTCGGCCACCGGGTTGATGTAGTCGATGGTCGAGTTCGCATCCGTGGTGATGACGCCGTCGCCGATCGACTGCAGCGTGATCTGGGCGCTCTCCTTCTCGCGGAACAGCGCCTCCTCGTAGAGCTTGCGCTCGGTGATGTCGAGCTCGACGCCGACCAGGCGCAGCAGCCGCCCGTGCTTGTCGACCCGGGCCACGGCGCGGCTGATCACCCAGCGCCATTCGCCGTTGCGGTGGCGCATGCGGTGGGTGCTCTCGAAGATCGGCGTCTTGCCGGCGACGTGATCGCGGATCGCGGCCTGCACGCGCGCCAGCTCGTCGGGGTGCACGAGGCTGCGCCAGTCGGGCGAGCCGCGCATGTCCTCGTCGGCATAGCCGAGCATCGCCTTCCAGCGCGGCGAGAAGAACACCTCGTTGCTCTCGACGTCGAAATCCCACATGCCGTCGTTGGCGGCGGCCTGAACCAGGTTGGTGCGCTCTTCGAGCTTGGCGAGGCGCGCCTCGGTGCGGATGCGCTCGAGCCCGGTGGCGAGACTCGTGCCGATCAGCTTCATCAGCAGCTGCAGGTTCACGTCCCAGGCGCCGCGCGGCATGGTGTGCCCGAGCCCGAGGAAGGCGGCGGGCTTGCCCTGCACGCGCAGCGCGACCAGCAGCGCCGAGCCGATCTGCAGCTCGGCAAAGCGCTGCGACTCGGCCGCCTGCTCCCTGCGCGGTGCGCCCGTGTCGCGCAGCTCCGAGAGCCGCAGGTGATCGAGCCGGGCCCGCAGCCACGGCAGCGCCTCGAGGCTCGCGCCCTGCAGTCCCTCGGGACGGCACTGTGCGAACGCGGTGCGCGCGAGCTGCACGTCCTGGATGATGCCATCATCGGGTTGGAGCGCCGCGAGGAACGCGCAGTCGCAGCCGCTCGCCTCGCGCAGCAGCTCGAGATTGCGCCGCACGCACTCGTCGATCGAGTCGCGGCGCATGTTCTGGAAGTCGACCGCGATCTTGGTGCACACGACATCGAGGCCGAGCGCCGGCTTCGCTGCGCGGCCGCTCCACGCGTCGGCGGAGAGGATGTCGGAGGCGGTGAATTCCGCCGGCTTATCCGGGGGCGCGGTCGCCATTTACCCGTCTTCTCCCATGGCGTTGGAGCGCGAGCCTAAAACACGTCTCACGTCCGTTTGACGGAATCGCGTCACGGACGGGAGTGATCGGCTACCACCATCTTCCAAACGCTTACGCCCGATTCTCGCACACTGAGTCAGGATTACAAGCTAACGCGCTGTAGAATCAGGAGTTCAGAGACTTAACAGAATCTCTCGAGCGTGTGTTGCTCGACTCCGTGAGCTCGAGCCATGCGGCGATCACGCGCTCGGCTTCGATGCCGAGGATGTTCGCAGCGCCGTCGATGCGGCCGGTGAGCGTGGCCGCGGGGGTCGTGGCGCCACCGGGCCGATAAAGCCAGGGATCGATGTGCCCGAACAGCGCGACGGTGGGACAGCCGAGCGCGGCTGCGGCGTGCGCGGGACCGGTGTCGACCGAGATCAGGCTGCGCGCGCGCTCGAGCAGCGGCAGCAGCCGCGCGACCGGCAGGTCGCCGGCGGCATTGTGCAGGTCGGCAACGCCCGCCAGGCGCATGACCTCGTCGTTGAGCGAGCGCTCGGCGCGCGTTCCGGAGAAGACGATCGCTTCAAGGGGCCGGTGGCCGCGCACCGCGCGCACCACCTCGGCCCAGCGCGGCTCCGGCCAGTACTTGGCTGCGCCCGAACGGGGGCGCAGCCGGCGGCGTGCCACGTGGCGGCTGCCGGGATGCACCACCATGAAACTGCGTCCGGCGAGGCCGCGCCGGGCGAGCCACGCATCGAGCTCGCGGCGCGCAGCCTCGCTCAC
>JASHTN010000038.1 GCA_030040525.1 Gammaproteobacteria bacterium
GGCCGAGCCCGTCGGCGGCGCAGCGGCCGGCGATGTCGCCGGTGGCGCGGGCGCGGGCTGCGGGGGAGCGGGCAGATTCGGCTGGATCCCGGTAGGCTGCGGCGGCGGGCCGTTGGCGCCCTGGGGCGTGTTGGGCGCCACGCCCGGGAGCCCCGGCGCGTTCGTGTTGAGGGGCGGCATGGTGCCGCGCGTCACACCCGGCAGCAGCGGTATGGCATCGTGCGTCTTCAGGCTCTTCTGCTGCTCGATCATGTAGTTGTACTTCAGGTCCGTCTCGAAGGCGGCCTGGTTGGGATTGGTCAGGATCTTCGGCCTGATGAAGATGATCAGGTTGTTCTTGGTCGACTGCGCAGAGCGGTTCTTGAACAGGTAGCCGATGATCGGGATGTTGCCGAGTCCCGGCACGCGATCATTGCTCGAAGTGCTGTCGTCCTCGATGAGTCCGCCGAGCGCTACGACTCCGCCGTCCTCGATGAGCACCGTGGTCGTGATGGTGCGCTTGTTCGTGACCAGGTCGACCGCGCCGGCAGGCTTGGCGCCGAGGCTCGAGCTCTCGATCGAGATCTTCAGCATGACCTGCGAACCCTCCGCGGAGATCGTCGGCGTCACCTTGAGGATCGTGCCGACCTCCTCGCGCTGGATGGTCTGGAAGGGGTTGACCTGGCCGCCGGTGACGGCGGTGCCGCTCGTGTACTGGCCGGTAATGAACGGCACCTCCTGCGCGACCTTGAGCTCCGCCTCCTGATTGTCCATGGTCACCGCCGACGGCGTCGCGATGACGTTGGTATCGGTGTCCTCGCGGATCGCGCGCAGCATGGCGGCGAAGTTCACACCGGTGCCGGCGACGCGGCCGATGCCGAGCGTCGTGCCCTCGAGCAGGGTGTCGGAGACACTCGACGGATTGAGCGCTGCGGTCGCCAGGTCAACGATGCTCGTGCCGCCGACCGGGCTGACAAAGCCGCCGAGCGGCACGTTGGTGCCCTGGCCGTACGCTGCCCAGTTCACGCCGAGGTCGGATTCCTTGTCGACGTCCACTTCGGCAATGATTGCTTCCACCAGCACCTGCGGCCGGCGGATATCGAGCTTGTCGACGATGTCCATCACCTGGCGCATGATCTTCGGGGGCGCGGTGATCACCAGCGCATTGGTGGTGGGATCGGCCCACACCATGGCGCTCTTTTCCGCCGCCGCCTGCGGCGAGACGCCCGCGCCGCCGCCGCCGGTGGCATTCGCCTGCGCGATGCCGGTGATCTGCTCCTTGAGCTTCGGGGCGATCTTCTCGGCGTTCGCGTAGTGCAGATAGCGCACCCGGGTGTCGCCGCCGCTCTCGAGCGGGGTATCGAGGTGCGCGATCAGCGCGCGGATGCGCAGCCGCTGCGAGTCATCGCCGCCGACCAGCACGCTGTTGGAGCGCTCGTCGGCGACCACCTTGATGCCGCTCGCCTCGGGGCCCTGGTAGAGGGAGTTGATCACCCGCACGATCTCGGACGCGGACGCGTTCTGCAGGGGGATGATCTCCGGATCCTGGTTGCCGATCTGATCGATGCGCCGGATGATGCGGATCAGGCGGTTCACGTTGCTGGCGTGATCGGTGATGATGAGGATGTTCGCGCCCGGAACCGCCTGCAGGTGCCCGTACTGCGGCACCAGGGGCCGCAGGATCGGCACGAGCTGCTGCGCCTGAACGTTCTTCACCTCGAGCACCTGAGTGACGATCTCGTCGGAGGTGCCGCTCACGCGCTCGGGCAGATCGACCGACGGGACCTGCCGCGCGCTCGCGTCGGGGAGGATCTTGACCACGGCGCCGGCGGGCACGGCGATGAAACCGTAGACATCGAGGATCGAGAGGAACGCCTGGTAGAACGCCTCGGGACTCATCGGCGTCGAGGACAGCATCGTCACCTGGGCGCGCACCCGCGGGTCGATGATGAAGTTCTTGCCGGTCGCGGCGGCCACCGCCTCGGCAATCTGCGTGATGTCGGCGTCCTTGAAATTGGGGGTGATGCGCTGGGCCTGGTCCGCGACCGCGAGCGACGCCGCAAGCAGCGTCGCGAGCACGCCGGGAACCCATTGACGAAATCCAGTCACGAGAATTACCCCCCGAGAGGAGCGCGCGCGAGAGCTACTGGGTGTCGCGCGGCTCCGGTGAAGTGTCCGCCGGTGGCGCTGTGGGCGTCTGAGTCGGGTCCGTTCCCGGCGGACCCATGCCCCCGGGCGGACCTTGCGCGCCACCGAAACCTGGTGCCTGGGCCTGCGGACCCGCCACGGAATCAGCCTCCTCAGCGACCTGAGCGATGTTCAGGTTCAGATCCTGCTGCTGGTTGTTGCGGATAACTGTGACGCGCGCCTCACTGGAACTACCGAGCGTCCTGAGGATCTCCTGTCCGCGCTCGAGATCATCGAGCGGCGTACCGTTGATGGCGATCACCTCGTCTCCCGGCTGCAGTCCCAGGCTCGCGAACGCCGCCCGGTTGCGTCCCGGGTAGACGCGAAAGCCCCGCACCTTGTCCCCATCCCGCACCGCCTGCGGACGCAGCAGGTCGGCGATAAGACCCGGCTGCTCGGTGAAAGTTTTACGCATGCGCTCGACCAGGGCGGCATTCGGGTTGTTGAGCGCCGCCGTTGAGGGTGCCGGAGCGGAGCTGCCCGTCTGGCGCGGCAGTGCGAGCGATTCGAGCTGCCCGTTACGCTCGATCACCACCCGCTCGACGTACACCGAGTGCAGCTTCGCCCCTCCCGGCACGTTGTCGCCGACCGCATACACCTTGGCGGTCTGTGCGCTGGCTCCGAGGATCGCGAGGCCGTTTTTGGGATCATTGCCGGCGATGATCCCGGTGAGCACCAGCGGCATGCTCGTCTGCGGCGCGTTGGCGTCGTCGGACTTCGGCGGCGGGGCGGAGCCGAACAGGTGCGCGTTCGTGATCGCTGCGATGTCCGTCACATGCACCGGCCGGGCGAGGACCGGCTGGCCCCGGGGCGCACGCCCGGCGCCACCCAGGTCCGTGATGATGAGCGCGGTCTGCACGCCGAGGGCCACGGCCAGGACCCAGGTCGCGACCCGCGGCCCGTCGCGCAGCATGAGCGCGCGCCACCAGTCGGTGGCCGGGACACTCTCGAACCAGGAGGCGGCGTTCATGGAGTCGAGCGCATGCTTGTCGAGGCGTTTCCTGCGGGCTCCGTGCGGACCGAAAATCCGGCGCGCTTACCGCGCGGCACCCGTCACGCCGGCGCCATCATACGAGCGTGCAGCCAGCGCTCTCAAGCGATTGTTTCTGCAGGAGTAACCAGTCCACATTGTGGCAGGCTTGTGTTGCCGTTTCGCGACCCCTATAAAGAACGCCATGCCCACGCCTCTCCCCACGCGCCCTGATTCCGGCGTCGCCGTAGAAGAAGCGCTTCCGGAGGTCAAACAGCCGCCGCTGTATCGCGTGGTGCTCCTCAACGACGACTACACCCCGATGGAATTTGTCGTCGACGTGCTGGAAAAGTTCTTCGGGCTGAATCGCCCGACGGCCACCCGCATCATGCTCGAGGTGCACACGCGCGGAAAGGGCGTGTGCGGGGTCTTCACATACGAGATCGCAGAAACTAAGGTGGCGCAGGTGACGACCTACGCGCGCGATCACCAGCATCCGCTCATGTGCACAGTGGAAGAGGCCTGAACGTGTTGTCCAACGAGCTCGAATACTGCCTCAACGATGCCTTTCACCAGGCGCGTGAGGCGCATCACGAGTACCTGACGGTCGAGCACCTGCTGCTCGCGATACTCGACACGGCCAAGGTGCGCGAGGTGCTGCGCGCCTGCGGCGCGGATTTCGCACGGCTGCGCCAGGAGCTCCGGGAGCACATCGACCAGTCGACCCCGCGGCTCGAGGAGGGCGAGGAGCGCGAGGTGCAGCCGACGCTCGGCTTTCAGCGCGTGCTGCAGCGCGCGCTGTTTCACGTGCAGTCGAGCGGCAAGAAGGAGGTCGGCGTCGGCAACGTGCTGGTCGCGATCTTCAGCGAGAAACAGAGTCACGCGGTGTTCCTTCTCAACCGCCAGCACGTCACGCGCCTCGACGTCGTCAACTACATCTCGCACGGTCTGTCGAAGATCGCCGAGGAGAAGACCGACAAGGAGGATGCGCAGGGCGAGGAGCGCGAGGCCGAGGGCGGCAGCGCGCTCGAGAAGTACACCACCAACCTGAACCGCATGGCGCAGGAAGGGCGCATCGATCCGCTCATCGGTCGCAAGCTCGAGGTCGAGCGCACCATCGAGATCCTGTGCCGCCGCCGCAAGAACAATCCGCTGTACGTCGGCGAGGCCGGGGTCGGCAAGACGGCGATTGCGGAGGGACTCGCGCGGCTGATCGTCGAGGGTGCCGTGCCGGAGGTGCTTGCCGACTGCACCCTGTTCGCCCTCGACATGGGCGCGCTGATCGCCGGCACCAAGTACCGCGGCGACTTCGAGAAGCGCCTCAAGGGCGTGGTCACGGAGCTGAAGAAGCTGCCGGGGGCGATTCTCTTCATCGACGAGATTCACACCGTGATTGGCGCCGGCGCCGCCTCCGGCGGGGTGATGGACGCCTCCAACCTCATCAAACCGGTGCTGACCGCCGGCGAGATCCGCTGTATCGGCTCGACGACCTACCAGGAGTACCGCGGCATCTTCGAGAAGGATCACGCGCTCGCGCGGCGCTTCCAGAAGATCGACGTGGTGGAGCCGTCGGTGGCGGAGACCATCGAGATCCTGTTCGGACTGAAGGGCCGATTCGAGGAGCACCACGGCGTCAGCTATGCCGACGACGCGCTGCGCGCCGCAGCCGAGCTCGCCGCGCGCCACATCAACGAGCGCCACCTGCCCGACAAGGCCATCGACGTGGTCGACGAGGCCGGCGCGCGCCTGCGTCTCAAGCCGCTCGCCGAGCGCGAGGCGGTGGTCGAGGTGCGGCACATCGAGGACGTGGTGGCACGCATGGCGCGCATTCCTGCCAAGAGCGTCTCGATCTCCGACCGCGAGGTGCTGAAGAACCTCGAGCGCAACCTGAAGCTGGTGATCTTCGGCCAGGACCGGGCAATCGAGGCGCTGGGCGCGGCGATCAAGATGGCGCGCTCGGGTCTCGCCGAGGGGCGCAAGCCGGTCGGCAGCTTCCTGTTCGCGGGCCCCACCGGCGTCGGCAAGACCGAGGTGACGCGCCAGCTCGCCATCGCCCTCGGGGTCGAGTTCCTGCGCTTCGACATGTCCGAGTACATGGAGCGGCACACGGTCTCGCGTCTGATCGGCGCCCCGCCCGGCTACGTCGGTTTCGACCAGGGCGGGCTGCTCACCGAGGCGGTCACCAAGCACCCGCACTGCGTGCTGTTGCTCGATGAGATCGAGAAAGCGCATTCCGACGTCTTCAACCTGCTGCTGCAGGTGATGGATCACGGCACGCTCACCGACAACAACGGCCGGAAGGCCGACTTCCGTCACGTCATCATCGTCATGACGACCAACGCCGGCGCGCACGAGATGGCGCGGCCCTCGATCGGCTTCACGCAGGCGGACAATGCCAGCGACGGCATGGAGGCAATCCGGCGCATCTTCTCGCCGGAGTTCCGCAATCGCCTCGATGCGGTCATCCAGTTCGCCGCCCTCGACCCGGTGACCATCGAGCGGGTGGTCGACAAGCTCATCGTCGAAGTCGAAGCGCAACTCGAGCAGAAGGGCGTCACGCTCACCCTCGACGACGCCGCGCGGCGCTGGATCGCAACGAAGGGCTACGATCCGAAGATGGGGGCGCGGCCGATGGCGCGCACCATCCAGGAACACATCAAGCGGCCGCTCGCCGAGGAGCTGCTGTTCGGGCGCCTGGCGAGCGGCGGCCACGTGCGCATTTCGGTCACCGCGGACGGCAGGGAGCTGACCTTGGTCTGCGAGCCGGCGAAGACGCCTGAGGTTACGGCCTGAGCCGGCTCATCGGCCGCGGTAGATGATGCGGCCCTTGGTGAGATCGTACGGAGTCATCTCGACGGTGACCGCATCGCCGGTGAGGATGCGGATGTAGTTCTTGCGAATCTTGCCGGAGATATGCGCGGTGACGACGTGGCCGTTCTTCAGCTTCACGCGGAAAGTGGTGTTGGGTAGGGTCTCGACGACCTCGCCTTCCATCTGGATCGCGTCTTCTTTGGACATACGGCCTTTGAGCGCACTGCGCGGGCGCGAATTGGAGCACAAACCCCAGGCCCAGGCAATTTGCCGCGGCTTCAGCCGAGCGGCGGCGCAGGCTGACCGATCTGCTCGCTGAGCAGTGCCTGAAAGCGGCTGCGCGGGATGGTGCGCGCGCCGAGGCTGGCGAGGTGGCGCGAGTAGAGCTGGCAGTCGATCACCACGATGCCGTTGCGCTGACACACCGCGATCAGGTGGGCGAGCGCCACCTTCGAGGCGTCGCGCGTCACGCTGAACATCGATTCGCCGAAGAACACGCCGCCGAGGCGCACCCCGTACAGGCCGCCGGCGAGCCCAGCGTCGCGCCACGCCTCGATGCTGTGGGCATGGCCGAGGCGGTGCAGCTCGAGGTAGGCGGCGCGCATCTCGGAGGTGATCCAGGTGCCGGGGCTCGCCGCGCGCGGTGCCGCGCAGCCGTCGATCACCGCGGCAAAGTCGCGGTCGATGGCGGCAGTGAAGCCGCCGTTGCGCAGCGTCTTTGCGAGGCTGCGGCTGCAATGGAACTCCTCCGGAAAAAGCACCGCGCGCGGATCGGGCGACCACCACAGCACCGGCTGACCCGGGGAGTACCAGGGAAAGATGCCGCGCCGGTAGGCGGCGAGCAGCCGCGTGCAGGACAGGTCGCCGCCTGCGGCCAGCAGTCCCGGCGGATCCTCGAGCGCCTGTTCGGGCGGCGGAAACCAATCCGGTGCATCGTGGCCCGAGAGCCAGGTGATGGTCTTCAGACCGGCTGCTCCTCGCTCGAGAGCGGCTCCGGGGCGCCGCGCCGCCCGCGGAACGGGACGTGCGCCTGGACCTCGTGCGCGTAGCTGTCGACCACCGCCGCCTCGCGCCGCAGATAGTCCGCGATGGCGGCGCGGAACTGCCGGTCGGCGATGTAGTGAGCGGACCAGGTGATGGTCGGCTCGAAGCCCCGGGCGACTTTGTGCTCGCCCTGGGTGCCGGGCTCGAAGCACTTGAGTCCCCGCTCGATGCAGAACTCGATCCCCTGGTGATAGCAGGCCTCGAAGTGCAGGCTGTGGTAGTCGGCCGCGGCTCCCCAGTAGCGGCCGAACAGCGTCGATTCGCCGACGAAGAAGATCGCGACTGCGACCAGCGCGCGCCCGCGCAGCGCGAGCTTCACCATCAGCGCCCGCGGCAGTCGCTGCGCCACCTCGCTGAAGAATGAGCGCGTGAGATAAGGCTCGTGCCCGTGCCGCAGGAAGGTGTCGCGGTGCAGGAGGTAGATGCGCTCGAGCAGCGGCTCGGTGAGCTCATCGCCGAAGCGCGTCTCGAAGCGCACACCCGCTTCCGCGACCCGGCGGCGCTCGCGCCGCGCTTTCTTGCGCTTCTCGGCGGTGAAGGATCCGAGGTAGTCCTCGAAGCTGGCGTAGCCGCGGTTGCTCCAGTGGAACTGACAGTCGCGCCTCAGCAGCCAGCCGCGCGCGGCGCACGCCGTGAGCGCCGGCGCGTCGAGAAACAGCGCGTGCACCCCGGAGAAGCCGTGATTCGCGCTGTAGGCTTCTAGCTCCTCGAGCAGCCGCGCGCTCACCGCGCTGCGGTCGAGCCCGGGGCGCAGCAGCAGCCGCGGCGCAGTGGCAGGCGTGAACGGGGTGGCGAGCGTCAGCTTCGGATAGTAATGCCGGCCGCAACGCTCGTAGGCCTGCGCCCAGGCGAAGTCGAAGACGAACTCACCGAAGGAGTGCGCCTTGACGAAGGCGGTGACTGCCGCGGCGAGCCCATGCGCATCGCGCAGCACGAGGTAGCGCGGCTCCCAGCCCGTCGGGCCGCCGACGCAGTGCGTGTGCTCGAGCGCGGCGAGAAACTCGTGGCGCACGAACGGGCTGCCGGCGCCGTCCAGCGCATTCCACTGGCGCCGGTCGACCGCATCGATGCTGCGGCAGAATTCGCTCCCGTCCCTCGCCATGTGCGTCATCCCGGACCCCTGCGGCACGCCCCGCGCTCAGTGGC
>JASHTN010000429.1 GCA_030040525.1 Gammaproteobacteria bacterium
GGAAAAGGCGTGAAAATTATGGCGATTGTGGATCGGCTCTCGGTCAGCACCTACACGGCCAATTATCACGAAGTCACCTTGGTGCAGCTGAGCTTCGAGTTTTACATGATCGAAAGCAAAGCCAGAGAACCTGATCGGCGATCGCGCGTATAACAGCGACAAGCTTAACGAGCAGATGCGGCGCGAAGGCATCGAGATGATTGCGCCACATACCTCGCGCAGCAAACGTAAGACCCAGGACGGGCGCGGGCTGCGTCGCTACGAACGGCGCTGGATCGTTGAGCGTTTCTTTGGATCCAATGGCGTCGCCGGCTACTGGTTCGCCGGGAGTACTACCCGAGGAACTTCCTTGGCTTCGTGCAGCTCGCCGCCATTTGCATCCTCCTCGGGCAATTTTAAGGTTTTCAGATAGGTTTTGGGGATGTGACAAGCACAGCTGCTACATTAATGTTTCTCAGCGCGCACGATGAAACACCTGGCCCTGCGCTCGAATGTGACGTTGCTGAAGCCGGCTCTCCTGAGCGGACGCCTCAGAAGCAGGCGCGAATGGAAGGTCTTACGTACGCCGTTCCACGGCTGCGCCGGGACGTGACATCCGAGCCCAGCTAGAGTGCTTGCCACAAAGACGTATGGCACCTCTGGGATCCGCTTCCACTCAAGGTTCAGCGCATTCTTCGCCCACCATCTAAGCTGATGCGGCAGATCGTGTGTCGTCATCATGAACAAGCCACCGCTCTTGAGTACCCGGCTGATCTCCGCCAGAGCAGCCGGAAGGTCGGTGTAGAGTAGGGCCACGCGCGAGAGGACGAAATCGAACTGGCCATCGCGGTAAGGAAGTTTTTCTGCACGCCCGGGTGAAAGCTTGAGCGTCCGGTAGTGCTCGCACCCATACCGGATACTCTCCTCGTCTGGGTCTATCCCGCAGAGTTCCGCCGCCCGAGCCAAGATCGGATGAAGAAGATCCTTTCCGGTCCCGCACCCTACATCGAGAACCGATTTGCCCGTGAAGTCGCACTCAGGTAAGCCGATATCCGTCGGCGTCTGTCGCTGACCACGGAACGAGATCTCTTTCTCAGCTGCGTTTACGGACGGGTAGTTCATCCTCCCTCTCCGCTCCGGCGATTTTGAAGAAACGGGCAAAACCAATCATAGCAGGAGGCGCTATGATGACTGCGATGTGCGCTCGTGCTAGCGGTGCAGTGACAGACCGAGAACCTTGGCCCAAAGTCCTGAGTCGATTTCTTCGTCGACAGGCGAAGCGCAACAATCGGGAGAGGAGCCGGCGAACACGTCGCAGCTGCGCGCGAAGCGCAAGCGGCTGAGGACGGCGAACTCGTGGTTGGATTAGTATCGCAAAAAGGTATAAGGCTGCTCCGATGCGAGCGCTCGCACACCCCGGGGCGGGCACGGAATGACAGCGGACATCGAACCTCCCCTGACCGAGCTCAAGATTGTGAGCGACAAGGGGGACCCGCGGCGGATAATCCCCAAGTATCGGTGCGGCGGCTGGAAAGCCTGCCATTCCCAGGTGCTTACTTCGATCTTGTGTATTCTAGAGTCGCGACGCCGTACAGAACTTTCCGGTTGCGATGACCAAGGCGTTCCGGGTACTGAAGCCGGGAGGACACCTCTGGATGACGCTCCACACGTGGCGCATGGGAATCGGACGCCTACTCTCGGCAACGACGGCCTGCAGGCCGAGAGCCATGATGGACCGGCCATACTTGCTCGCGAACTCGCTGCCGTTCGCATCTACCGGCCGACTCGAGCCCGTCCGTGGGACGGGACATACGAGAGCATTGAGACGGCTCATGCGATGCGCCGGTGTCCTCGCTCGAGCAGGTTTTGTCGAGATGCGCTGCGTAATTTCACGCGCCTCCTTTCTGGTGACAGCGAGGAAACCCTCCGGTTATTGCACAGCGCGCGAGCTGAACGCGACTCATGCGTAAGGTGAAGCTCGCCTTCTTGTTCGCATGCAAGGCAATCGGGCTCTTCCGCATCATGGGATGGGTCACGCGTCATCGTTTGAGAATCCTCTGCTATCACGGATTCTCGCTGTCCGACGAGGCGGCATTCCGCCCGAAGTTGTTCATCTCGGTGGAGCGGTTCGAGAAAAGACTTCAATCTCTGCGGCGCTATCGAATGCGGGTGGTCCCACTGGACGAGGCGATCGAACGGCTGTACGCCCGCGCTCTTCCGGATCGTTCGACCGTCATTACCTTCGACGACGGCTTCCACTCTTTCTACGAGCTCGCGGTGCCGTGCCTCAAGCGGTACGGATTCCCCGCGACGGTGTATGTCACGACGTACTACGTGCGCAAGGCCGCCCCGATATTCCGCCTGGTCGTGCAGTACATGTTCTGGAAGACAAAGCGGCGGTCCATAGCGCTCGTGGCGGTGCCTTGGAGCAACGATCGGTCGGTGGACCTTACGAATAGTGAGGAGAGAGCGAAGGTCGTGTGGGAGTGCATCGATTACGGTGAGCAGCGGTGTGCAGAGGACCAGCGGCGTGACATCTGCGCGGAATTGGGCCGCCTTCTGGGCGTTTCCTATGATGAGATAGTGAAATCTCGCTCGTTGCACCTGATGAGCCCCGAAGAACTGGGGTCTCTACCGGCCGCGGACGTCTCCGTCGGACTCCACACGCATCGCCACAGGTTTCCCGCCGATGATCGAGCCTCCGCCGAGCGGGAGATCGCGGAGAACAGGGCGGAGCTCGACCGTTGCACGGGACGTACAGCGCCGCACTTCTGTTACCCGAGCGGCTCGTGGGCCGAGTTCCAATGGGAGTGGCTGCAGGACCTGCATATCAAGAGCTCCACGACCTGTGTACCCGGGTTGAACACCGCCGGGACGCCACGGTATGCCCTGCTGCGCTTCCTAGATGGTGATGATGTGCACGAACTCGAATTCGAGGCTGCGCTCTGCGGTCTCTCCGATCTCCTGCGAGCGATGGTGTCCGTACTTTCGCTTGGACGTGGGGTTGGAGCGACGAGCTGAGCGGATTGCAGCGCCGAGCGCGGCAGGCGGCCGTCAGCCCTCGTTACGAGCGATCGGTGTGATGGTGCAGCACGAGACATCATCCCGTTCCAGCAAGGGAGATGCGACTGAAGACTGTTCTAATGCGGTGGAGGGCTGCGGCCTCGGCCGACTCGGGAGGTCGGCCCGCGCAGATCCATAGAAGGAAGTCTGCAAGTATGTATGTCGGGACAGCAATTGCAATGCAGCAGAGGAATGAATAAGCGGCCTGCGCGGCGGGCAGAACTACACTCCCCAGCAGCGGAGGACCGAGCATCCGCACGCTAAGGTACATAAGAGCCGCACTTGAAAAGGGACGCCATAGGCTAGCGACGTAAGCGCTCGGGCGCAAGCCCATGAAGCGTACCAGGAAAAAGAAATCGATCGGCAGCGCAATAATAGACGCCAGCACGTAGGCCCAAGCCGCGCCGTGCAGGCCGGCGTGCATCGTGAATGCGATTTGCAGCAAAAGCAAGATGGAAACGTGAATGAACG
>JASHTN010000430.1 GCA_030040525.1 Gammaproteobacteria bacterium
GAGAAGCGGATCATCTTGTAGGCGGGAATGCCGGCCTTGCCGTAGAGCGGGTGCGGCGCGCGCCGGTAGGGACGCTCGTACACCCAGTCCATCTCCCCGGTGGTGAGCGGAATCGGCGGCGGATTCAGCCACACTTCGGTGTCGCCGTGGCGCTGGATGAGGGCGCGCGCATTCCCGGGGTTGGATTCCAGGTGCAGAATGCGCGAGGCATGTGCGTACAGCACCGGGTCGGCTGCCACCGCCTCGTGCGAGGGCATGCGGATCACGCTGCGCTCACGGTCGGCGTTCTTCACGCCCCGGACGAAGCGCACGACGCGCTCGCCGGCGCCCGACCCCTGCTGCCCGCCGGCACAGGCCGGCGCCTGCGGTGCCACGGCGGCTCCCGGGCGGTCGGTGATCGCGTACGGATCGGCGGGCGGATTGAGCGGTCCGGGCGCGTCGAGGTGCGTCGAGTCGATCTCGATCCAGCCCGCGGGCGTGCCCTTGCGCACAAACGCCGTGCCGCGCACATCGGTGATGTCGCGCAGCGCCTCGCCGGCGGCGAGACGATGCGCGAGCTCGCAGATCTGCCGCTCGCCGTTGCCGTAGACGAGCATCTCCGCCTTCGCATCGAGCAGCACCGAGCGGCGCACCTTCTCCGACCAGTAGTCGAAGTGCGCGATGCGGCGCAGCGAGGCCTCGATGCCGCCGATGACGAGCGGTGCGTCCCGAAACGCCTCGCGCGCGCGCTGCGCGTACACGATCACCGAGCGGTCGGGACGATGCCCGCCCACCCCACCCGGCGTGTAGGCGTCGTCGCTGCGCACGCGCCGGTCGGCGGTGTAGCGATTCACCATCGAGTCCATGTTGCCGGCGGTGATACCGAAGAAGAGATTCGGCCGGCCGAGGGCCGCGAAGGGCTCCGCGCTGTGCCAGTCCGGCTGCGCGATGATGCCGACGCGGAAGCCCTGGGCCTCGAGCACGCGCCCGACGATCGCCATGCCGAAGCTCGGGTGATCGACGTAGGCATCGCCGGTCACGATGATGACGTCGCAGCTGTCCCAGCCGAGGAGCTCCATCTCGGCGCGCGACATTGGCAGGAAGGGCGCCGTGCCGAAGCGCTCGGCCCAGTGCTTGCGGTAGCCGGTGATGTCGCGCGCGGTCTGCATGCAGCGCTGCATTAGAGCAGAACTACCCCGGGGTCTGCGAATCGCGGCCAGGCGGCGCTCAAGGTCGAGCGTGCGCTGCTTGCATGGTACTTTGGTACATTGGTACCATACCTTCGTGAAAACCATCACCCGCACCCAGACCGGTGTGCGCCTCGAGACGCGCCTGCTGAAGGTGCTGAAGGCGCTCGCCACTGACCTCGACCTCTCGCTCGGCGGCCTCCTCGAG
This sequence comes from Gammaproteobacteria bacterium, assembly GCA_030040525.1. Classification (GTDB taxonomy): domain Bacteria; phylum Pseudomonadota; class Gammaproteobacteria; order Steroidobacterales; family Steroidobacteraceae; genus 13-2-20CM-66-19. The sequence continues at coordinate 1,375 of JASHTN010000430.1, forward strand.
GGCGTGGTGCTGCATGCCTTCGAGGGCAAGGCGCCGTTCTCGGCCGCAACCCTGAAGAAGATCCGCGCGCTGCGCGCGGTGTATGGCCTCGACCTCACCGCCAGAAACGCGCACCACTTGCGTGAGACGGGCAATGCCGCGGGATGACTGCCCGGACCTGAGCCGTTTCCTGGGCGGCGAGCTCGACCCGCACGCGTTCAGGCACCGTGAGCACGTACGCATGGCGTTCGAGCTGTTGCGCCGGCATGCCTTCCCCGAAGCCCTGCTGCACTGCTCGCGGGCGCTGCGCCTCATGCTGGCGAAGGCCGGCCGCGCCGAGGCTTTCAACCTGACGGTCACGGTCGCCTTCCTGTCGTTGATCTCCGAGCGGATGCTGCGCGGCGATGCGGGTGACTTCGAGGCGTTCGCGCGCGCGAATCCCGACCTTCTCGGCAAGTCGATCCTCGCACGCTGGTATCGGCCGCAGCGCCTCGGCTCCGAGGCCGCACGCCGCACCTTTCTCATGCCCGATCCCGCGTGCGACGAGCCCGCGCCATTGCCAGATTAGTGGCGCGACCCTAGGCTACGGCCTGCCCGCGCGGGACAGGAGTTTCAGCCGCATGCGCCGTGTTGCCAGTGCCGCCGTTCGGATCGCCCTCGCCCTGCTGCCAGCCCCGGCAGCGCTCGCGGCGGATCAGCCCGGGGTGGCGACGGTCGTTCCGGTCTTCAGCCAGCTGGTGCGCTATTCCGTGCCCGCGGCGTTCAAGACCGCCGACGAGCACAACAACGGCTCGTTCTACATCCGCGAGCACGTGCCCAACGGCGAGAACGCGGACCAGTGGACGCGGATGCTGGAGCTCACCGGCACGCGCGACCTGGCGACGAATGCCGCAGCCACCCCGCAGGCGCTGCTCGCGCGCATGGCGGCGAGCTTCAGGGAGCACTGCCCGGACACCTTCGCCATGCAGGAGCTCGGCCCGCGGCGCATCGACGGCTACGACGGCTTCGTCACCGTCGCGAGCTGCGGGCGCGTGTTGGGCAAGTCGGGCTACAGCGAGACTGCGGTGATGCTCGCGGTGAAGGGCGCGAAGGATTTCTACACCCTGCAATGGGCCGAGCGCGCCTCAGGCTCGCCGCATAAGCCGGCGATCGACCGCGATTACTGGGAAAAGCGAGTGGCGGCGCTCGGTCCCATCAAGCTATGCGCGCCGCAGCCCGGCGAGCCGCCGCCCTACGCGAGCTGTCTCGAGAAGTAGGCCGGGCTGGTGCTGCTCTCAGCACCGCGCCTTGATCAGTAGAGCATCACGGCCTGGCGCTCCGCCCGCCACGCCGCCTCGTCCCTGGCGGCGGACGCCTCCAGGTCCGCGGGCGTCGCCGCCTCATCGTCGACCCACTGTCGCAGCAGCTCGCTGCCGCTGATGACATCGATGGCGAGGCGGTCGCGCTCGTACTCGTAGTGAAAATCCGTCCACAGGGGATAGTCGGGCCGCAGCCGCCGCAGCGCCTTGAAGGCGAGCGCGAACAGCCGCCACGGCCGGAATGCCTCGTGGTCGTAGACCGCGGTGGCGTCGACATGCACCTGAAAGCCCGCGCAGAGCTTGCCGGCGTGCTTGTTGAAGGTCGGCTCGAACCAGCAGGGACGCAGCCGGCAGCCCCGGAGCCACTCGGGCGCGAGCGCGCGCATGGCGGCGAGCAGTGCCGGCACGTCGAGATCCGGTGCGCCGGCGAGCTCGAGCGGCCGCGTGGTGCCGCGGCCTTCCGACAGCGTCGTGCCCTCGAGCATGACCGAGCCGGCATAGCAGCGCGCCATCGACAGGCTCGGCGCGTTGGGGCTCGGATTCACCCAGGAGCGCTCGCCCTGCGGCCAGCCGTACCCGGGCGCCACGCCGCGCTGCCAGCCCTCCATCGCGATCACCTGACAGTCGACATTGAGGTGCAGCGTCGCAACGAACCAGCGCGCGAGCTCCCCGAGCGTCAGGCCGTGCCGCATGGGCAGCGGGCCTGCGCCGACGAAGCTCTCCCAGCCGGACCGCAGCGCGAGCCCCTCCACCGGCCGGCCGGCGGGATTCGGGCGATCGAGAACCCAGACGGCCTTGCCGGCCCGCGCCGCCTCCTCGAGCACGTAGCGCAGCGTCGTGACGAAGGTATACACCCGGCAGCCGAGGTCCTGCAGGTCGACCAGCAAGACGTCGAAGCTGTTCATCATCGCCGCCGTCGGTCGGCGCACTGCGCCGTAGAGGCTGTACACCGGGATGTGGTGCACCGGGTCGAGGTCGTCGGGCGACTCGACCATGTTGTACTGCTTGTCGCCCTTGAGACCATGTTGCGGGCCGAAGGCCGCGGTCAGGCGCACTTCGGGCAGCCGCGCGAGCGCATCCAGTGAATGAGTGAGCTCCCGCGTCACCGACGCCGGGTGCGCGAGCAGCGCCACGCGCCGGCGCGCGAGCGGCCGGCGCAGCGCCGGATCCTCGATCAGCCGCTCGATGCCGAGCTTCATGAGATGTCCAGCTCGATGGCAAAGGCGTCCGGGTGATGAAAGTCGGGGTTGCCCGGCGCGTGCTTCAACGCCCAGTAGGAGAGCGCACCGCCGTCGTCCTCGACGATCGCCGCGATGCCGAGCCGCAGCGCGCGCGCCTGGGCCAGGTCGGGGAGGCCCTCGAGATGCACGGTCGCGGTCAGCTCGAGCCGGTCGGCGGTGCGGCGCACGTGCAGCCCGGGTGCGCGCGAGAGGCCCGCCGGGGCCATGGCGTAGCGGTAATCGTCGAAGCGGTAAGCCGCCCAGTCGAGCGACGGGGAGAAGTTGAATTCATAGTAGCCGGGGAACCCCTCGGGCGCGACGAAGGCCTCGAAACAGGTGTGCTCCCACAGCCCGTCGGCCCGCCGCCCCGCCTGCGCGCCGGGTACGCGCACGTGCGCCATGTCACCGAAGAGCGTGTAGCTGCACAGCAGGTTCGCCTCGTCGAGCCCGATCTCGGCGGCGATGCGCCACACGAACTCTCCCGGGGTGTCGGGATGTGCCACCAGCAGCGTCCACTGCGCTTCGGAGCTCATCGCCTCGGTCCCCGGGGTGCGTGCCGCCCGATCACTCGGCCCAGTCGCGCAGCCACTCGATCAGGGCCTGCGTGACCTCGCGCGGCCGCTCGAGCGTCGACAGATGCCCGCTGCCGGGGACTGTGACCAGGCGCGCGCCGCGGATCGCCTGCGCCATCTCGCCGGCGCGCTCGGGAGGCGTCAGCTGATCGCCCTCGCCCACGAGCACCAGGGTCGGGATACGGATCGCTTCGAGCCCGGGGCGCGAATCGGCGCGGTCCATGGTGGCCCTCTGCTGCCGCGCGAAGGCCTCCACGCCGACCTCCTTGGCCATCTGCCGGACAATCCCGCGCAGGCGCGCATCGCCGCGATGCTCGGCATGCACGACGCGCACGAACTGCGCGTCCACCACCTCATCGAGGCGACCCGCGGCCGCGAGCGTGATCTGCTCGTTGCGCGCGACGCTCTGCTCGGGTGTATCGGGCCGCGCCGTGGTGTCGAGGAGCGCGAGCCTGGCGATGCGCGCCGGGGCCTGCCTGAGGATCTCGAAAGCGACGTAGCCGCCCATCGAGAGCCCCGCGAGCGCGAAGCGCGGCGGCGCGCCGACCAGGATGCGCCGCGCGATCGCCGTCATGCTGTCATCGCGCGTGTGATCGGCGATCGTCACGGGACCGAAGCGCCACAGCTCGGGAATCTGTGCTTCATACAGGCGCGCCGAAGCGAGCAGTCCCGGGATCAGCAGGATGGGCAGAGGCTGCGGCACGGCCGCGAGGGTAACATGCAGCCGTGAAACCCCGCATCGCGCTCACCATCGTCGCCACGGCGCTGCTGCTCGCGCCTCGCGCTGCGCCGCCGGCGCGCGCCGCGGTCGCGCCCGGCCGTGCCGTG
>JASHTN010000431.1 GCA_030040525.1 Gammaproteobacteria bacterium
CAGCGCGCCGCGCAGGCCGCCTTCGAGCAGGCGCGCGAGGAGTACCGCGGCACGGTGCTGCGTGCGCTCGAGAACGTCGCTGATACGCTGAGCGCGCTGCGTCACGACGCCGATACGCTCGCGGCCGCCGCCGCCGCGGCCGATGCCGCCCGCACCACGCTCGAGCTCGTGCAACGCCAGCAGCGGGCGGGCTATGCAGGCTACCTGCAGCTCATCAGCGCCGAACAGTCCTACCAGCAGGCATTGCTCGGGCGCGTGCAGGCGCAGGCGAGCCGCTACGCCGATACCGCGGCTCTGTTCCAGGCACTCGGCGGCGGCTGGTGGCACCTGGGTGGGAACGAGCTCGGGGCGCGCTGAAGCCGCAGCAGTCGCCCTACTGCTCGCCGGGCCTGCTCCACGCCGGGCCTATTCCATGTCGGGATAGGGTCCCTTGCCGCCTTCGGCGATGAAGCGGTCGATGCGCTCCGTCACCACCGGCAGCGGCTCCGAGCCGAGCTGCAGTATCGCGTCGTGGAAGGCGCGAATGTTGAAACGCTCGCCGAGGGCCTTCTCGGCCTTGGCGCGGCCCTCGAGAATCGTGCGCTCGCCGAGATAGTAAGAGAGCGCCTGCCCGGGCCAGGTGATATAGCGGTCGATCTCGGTCTCGATCTCGTGCTCGGGGAGCGCCGTGTTCTGCCGGAAGTAGTCGAGCGCCTGGTCGCGCGTCCAGCCCTGCGAGTGGATGCCCGTGTCGACCACGAGGCGCGCCGCCCGCCAGATCTGGTAGCCGAGCATGCCGAAGCGGTCATAGGGTGTCTCGTACATCCCCATCTCATCGCCGAGGCGCTCGCAATAGAGCGCCCAGCCCTCACCATACGCGGAGAGGTAACTCAGGCGGCGAAAATCCGGGTACTCCTTGTGCTCCATGGCGATCGGAATCTGGAAGGCGTGACCCGGAGCCGACTCGTGCAGCGTGAGCGCGGTGAGGTTGTAGAGCGGGCGGCTCGGCAGGTCGTAGGTGTTGAGCAGATATACCCCGGGTCCGCCGCGGCCGGAGGTGTAGAACGGCGCGAGGTCGGCGGGCACCGGCTTGATGGTGAAGCGCGCGCGCGGCAGGTAGCCGAAGTACAGCGACACCTTGCCGTCGAACACCTTGGCGATCCACGCCGCGCGGTTCAGCAGCTCCTGTGGGGTCGTGGCGTAGAAGCGCGGGTCGGCGCGCAGGAACTTGAGGAACGCGGGGAAATCGCCCTTGAAGCCGGTGGCGTGCATCTGCGCGACCATGGCCTCGTGCAGCCGCGCCACCTCGGTGAGGCCGAGCTGATGGATGGCGTCCGGCTCCATGTCGAGGGTCGTGAACTCCCGGACCTTGGCGCGGTAGTAGTTGCGGCCGTCGGGCAGATCGGACGCCGCGACGGTGGTGCGCATCGCCGGGACGTACTCGGTGCGCATGAACTTCAGCAGCTCGACGTACGCCGGCTGCACCACGTCGCGGATGACTGCCAGCGCCTGCGCCCTGAGGGCCGCCTGCTTCTCCGCGGGGATGCCCACCATGTCGCGGAACGGCGTGTAAAAGAGGCTCGCCTCCGGCGTCGCCTCCGTCACCGCGGTGATCGAGGCGTCGCGGCCCTCCATGGTGACGCGCGGCGGCGTGAAGCCGCGCTTCATCCCGGCGCGCATCTCGTCCATCTCCTCGTGGAAGTAGCGGGGAATGTCGCGCATCTGCGCGATCCAGTGCTCGTAGTCGGTGAGCGTGCGGAACTGGCGGCGCGCGGTGTAGCCGAGGTTGGTCCAGAACGCGGTGTCGGAGTTGGCCGGCATCTCGAAGTCGCGGAACATCTGGCTGCTGATCAGCACCTGAAGCTGCGCACGGTAGATGTCGTAGTTCACCTGCTCGGGTGCCGAGAGAGCTGCGCGCGGGATGGCAGCGACGCGCTTGAGCGTGTCCTGCCAGCGCTCGAGACGCAGCTGCTGCGAAGCGGGATCGACCTTCGGCAGGTGATCGGCCACCGGGCGCGTGTTGTCCTCCTCCTGGGCGAGCTGCTCCGTGCGCCAGCGCCATTCGGCGGTGTAGATCGCGCGCAGCTGCGCATCGGCCGCCTGCTGCGGCGACTGCGGCGACTCGCGCGAGCAGGCGGCGAGCCCGGCCGCCGCCATCACCAGCAGCACCGCAAGGCCCGATCTCGAATGCCGCATGGCCGTTCCTTCCTGCGCTCCCCGTCGAGGGCCGACAGCATACTGCAACGTTGCGCGGCGCCGCGCGCCCCGGTACAAGGTCGGGGAACGCATGTGGAAAGCGGTCCTCGCCGTCAGTCTCGGCTCGAGCCTCGGGGCGCTGCTGCGCTGGTGGCTGGGAATGCGGCTGAACGCCTACTTTCCGACGATTCCGCCCGGCACGCTGGCCGCCAACCTGGTCGGCGGCTACGTGGTGGGGCTCGCCGTCGCATTCTTCGCGACCTATTCGGCGCTCGCCCCGGAATGGCGGCTGTTCGTGATCACCGGCTTCTGCGGCGGGCTCACGACGTTCTCGACCTTCTCCGCGGAGCTGGTCACGCTCATGCAGCAGGGACGGGCGTCGTGGGCGCTCGGCGCCGCGGCGGTGCATCTGCTGGGGTCGGTGATCATGACTTTTGCCGGCATCGGCACGGTGGTGTGGTTGCGCAGCTAGAGAGCAGTCGGTAAAGGAGGGCGCGCGGCATGCAAGGCTCGTTCCTCAGGTTCTACGTGCACGAGAACCAGCGGCTGCACGGCCGGCTGGTGTGGGAGTGGCTGCTCGAGGAGGCGAACCGGCTCGGCATCCGCGGCGGCTCCGCGTTTCGCGCCATGGCAGGCTTCGGCCGCCATCACGTGCTGCACGAGAGCCGCTTCTTCGAGCTGGCCGGGACCCTCACCGTCGAGGTGGAGTTCATCGTCAGCGACGAGGAGGCGCAGCGGCT
>JASHTN010000432.1 GCA_030040525.1 Gammaproteobacteria bacterium
GCGCAGGCGAAGCGCCTGCTGGCAAAGATCACCGCGGGCTGAGGGCAACGGCCGGGGCGGGCCTCAGCCGCCCGCCAGTGCCGCGCACAGCCGCTCGACGTCCTCCTCGGGCTGGTCCCAGGACACGACGAAACGCGCCTCGCTCGCGCTCGGTGCGCCCCAGTCGTAGAAGTCGAAGCCGGCTGCCCGCAGCGCCGCACAGCGCTCGGCGCCGAGTCTCACGAACACCTCGTTCGCCTCGACCGGATGCAGGAGCGCCGCGCCTGCGGCCGCGCCGATCCGCTGCGCAAGGGTATTGGTGCGGACGGCGTTGCGGCGCCACAGCTCAGTCTCGAGATAAGCGAGCAACTGCGCGGCGACGTAGCGGGACTTCGAGAGCAGATGGCCGGCCTGCTTGCGGCGCAGCTCGAAATCGCGCACCAGTGCGGGGTCGAAGAACACGACCGCCTCGGCGGCGAGCGCGCCGTTCTTGGTGGCGCCGAACGACAGCACGTCGACCCCGGCGCGCCAGCTGAGGTCGCCCGGGTGACAGCCGAGGAAGGCGAGGGCGTTGGCAAAGCGCGCCCCGTCCATGTGCACGCGCAGGCCGTAGCGACGTGCCACCGTGCAGAGCTGCGCGACCTCCACGGCAGGATAGACCGTGCCGAGCTCGGTCGCCTGAGTGAGCGACAGCGCCGCGGGCTGCACCCCGTGCACGCCGCGGTTGTAGCTGGCGAGCGCCGCATCGAGCGTCTGTGCGCTCAGGCGGCCGTGCGCACCGCCGAGCAGCGCGAGCTGCGCGCCGCCGGAGAAGAATCCCGGGGCACCGCACTCGTCGGTGACGATGTGCGCCTCCTCGTGCGCGAAGATCGCCCCGTATGGCGGGCTGAGCGTGGCGAGCGCAAGCGCGTTGGCGGCGGTGCCGGTGGTGACGGCAAAGGCGCGCACCGGGGTGCCGAAGAAGCCACCGAGCGCCTCGTCGAGGCGCGCCGTCCATTCGTCGTCGCCGTAGGGCGGCACGAGCCCCCGGTTGACCGACTCGATGGCCCGGAGCATCTCGGGACAGGCGGTCGCGGTGTTGTCGCTGCAGAAACGCACGGCTTGCTCCGGCTAGTCGATGCGCCAGCGGAACGACCAGGCGCCGAACGCCAGGAACGCGAGCGCGGTCGCGGCAAGATACACGAGATGCGGGGCGATCTGCCTGAGATCGGCCCCGTCGAGCATCACGGCGCGCGCGGCGTCCAGCACGTGCGTCAGCGGAAAGACATGCGCCACCCACTGCACCCAGCGCGGCGAGCCCTCCAGCGAGAACCACACCCCCGACAGCAGCATCATCGGCCAGGTGAGCAGGTTGAGCAGCCCCCCGACCAGCTCCTCGCTCGAGAAGCGCGCCGCGATGGTGAGGCCGAGGGCGATCATCGACAGCGCGCCGAGCGCCGCCAGCAGCGCGAGCAGCAGCGCATTGCCCGCGGAGCGGAAGCCGATGATGGTACCGATGCCGGTGTAGAGAACCGCGGTGACGAACAGGATCAGCAGCAGGCGCGAGAGCACCTGGGCGCCGAGAAACTCGAACGCGGTGAGCGGCGTTGCATGCAGGCGCTTGAGGAAGCCGCTCTTGCGGTAGCGCAGCACCACGTAGCCGACCCCGAACAGGCAGCTGAACATCATGTTCATGCCGAGGATTCCCGGGAACAGCCAGTCGACGTAGCGCACTGCGGCGCCGCGCACCGGCTGGCGCTGCGCGGCCGGGACGGCGGCGAGCAGCAGCTTCTCGGCGATGTAGCCCTTCGGCGAGTCGGTGTTCACCCAGTAGCGGGCCGCGCCGCCGAAATCGACCAGCAGATCGAGCTCCTGGTGCGTCAGCTCGTGCAGCGCCCGGGCGGCATCCGGCTCGGCCACGAACTGCACGTAATGCTCCCGCAGGAAGGGCTGCGAGCCGCGATCGAGCCGTGCGGCCAGCACGCCGACCTTGAAGAGCGGCCGCTGCGGTCCGCCGAACACGAAGCTCATGCCGATCACCAGCATCACCGGCAGCACCAGCGTCCAGGCGAGCGTGCCGCGATCGCGGAGGAACTCGAGGTTGCGGGCATGCAGCACCGCGAGCAGCCGCCCGATCACGGGCGCAGCTCCGTCCCGGTGAGCTCGAGGAACAGGTCCTCGAGGTTCGGCGGGCGGATCCGCAGGTGCGCGAGCGGCACGCGGTGCGCGAGCAGCGTGCGCAGCGTCTCCTCCAGATCGTGCGTGGTGATCTCGACGCGCTCGCTGGTCTCGAGCAGCTCGAGTGGCAGCCCGCGGGCGCTCTCGGGAAAGTCCTGCCGCGGCAGCTCGAGCAGCACCTCGGCGAAGTGCGCCGCCAGCAGCTGCCGCGGGGCACCCCGGGCGATGATGCGGCCGTGATCCATGATCGCGATCTCGTCGCACAGCAGCTCCGCCTCCTCCATGTAGTGCGTGGTGAGGATGATGGTCTTGCGGCGGGCCTTGATCGACTGCACCAGCTCCCAGAAGTTGCGGCGCGCCTGCGGGTCGAGGCCGGTGGTCGGCTCATCGAGGAACAGCACCTCCGGATCGTTCACCAGCGCGATCGCCAGCAGCAGCCGTTGCCGCTGACCTCCCGAGAGCTTGCGGTTGTCGCGGTCGGCGAGCTTCTCGAGCGCACAGGTACGCAGCGCCTCGTCGACCTGCAGACCGCGGCCGTACAGGCCGCGAAACAGCGCGAGCGACTGGCGCACGGTGAGGAAGTCCTGCAGCGCGGTCCTCTGGAAGAGAATCCCCGCTTCCTCGTGAAAGCGCGTGCCGAGCGGCTCGCCGCGATAACGCACCTCGCCGGAGGTGGGCGGGAGAATCCCCTCCATGATCTCGACGGTGGTGGTCTTGCCGGCGCCGTTGGGACCGAGGAGCCCGAAGCACATGCCCTGCGGCACGCTGAAGGACACGCCGTCCACGGCCCTTGTGGACGGATAGTCCTTGACGAGATCGCGGACCTCGAGGAGCGGCTGGCTCACGGCCCTGAGAGTGCGGTCCAGGCAGGCATGCGGGCGGCGATCCTAGCCGATCGTGACGGCGACGTCTGCCTCGGACGCGAGGCGCGGCCCGCAGCCGGCGCGCGGTGTACGATGCTGTCCCTATGAGCACCCGACAGTACGACAAGTCCGAGCGGGTCGAGCTCGGCGACGAGGCGGTGCATTGGGACCTCGGCTCGTCGCTCTCCTACGGCGAGTACCTGCATCTCGACAAGCTGCTGGCCGCGCAGCAGCCGCTCTCGCGCGAGCACAACGAGATGCTGTTCATCATCGTGCACCAGGTGTCGGAGCTGTGGATGCGGCTGATGC
>JASHTN010000433.1 GCA_030040525.1 Gammaproteobacteria bacterium
TTGACCACGAGACCTGTCGGATCGAGAGTGCGGCGAACCCTTTCGCCGCGAAACTGTTACCCATGTCTCCGGTATAAAACGCACACCATCCAATCGGAATGGACCCTGGGATGATGGCGCCCCCGGCCGGAGTTGAACCGACGACCTACCGCTTAGGAGGCGGTCGCTCTATCCACTGAGCTACGGGGGCGCAGCCGCTCTCAGTCTACCGGCGCGCATGCGCCGTGCCCACCGGGCCCGGCCGGCCGGCCTGATGCGGGGGTTGCCTCAGCGTGCCTTGCGGATCTCGATCTCGACGCCCCTGAACTGCTGCCTCATGAGCTTGTCGCTCAGCAGATCCGCAAGAGTCACCTCGTTGAGAGCGGCGATGAACGCATGTCCGGCGCGGTCGAGCGCAGTCTTCAGCGAGCAGCCGCTGCGCAGCCGGCACTCCAGCGCGTGACAATCGATGATGCTCATGTCCTTTTCGAGCTCGAGGACCAGCTCGCCGATGCGGATCCGAGCCGGATCGCGTCCGAGGGTGAGGCCGCCGCCGCGCCCGCGCGCTGAGCTCAGGTAGCCGAGCTTGGCCATGCGGTGCACGACCTTGCGCAGGTGCTCGAGCGAGATGCGGTAGAACGCCGCGATCTCGCCCATCGTGCAGAGGCGCCCATCCTGCCTGCCCACATAGAGCAGGACGCGCAGTGCGTAATCGGTGAATCGGGTCAGCTGCATGAATGCCCAAAGCCTAGCAGAACGGCCGCAGCGAGCGCCGCTCGCAGCCGGCGAGCTCGGCCGCGCGGCTGCGCGCGCCGCCGGTGCCGAATCAGTGTTGCGCCGAAGCCCGCGGCGGCGCCTCCGCGAGCGCGTCGAAGCGTCCCCAGAGGAGCTTCGCCGCGATTGCGATGCAGGCTGCCAGACCGATCAGCACCAGGTACTGCCCGAGGCGCTGCTGATCGTCGAGCAGGTAGTTATTGCACAGGCGGTGCGGCCAGATCAGATACAGCCAGCCCATGCGGAAGAGCGTGGCGACGCATTCCAGCAGGAACACTCCCCTGACGATGAAGCTCGCGCGCGGCCAGCTGACCGAGAACGGCAGGCCGATCAGCAACGGTATCGACACATATCTCGCGGCATCGACCGCAGGTTGCGATACGGCGGAGTCGAGTAGTCTCGGCAGCAGCCAGAAAACGGACGCAACACTGGCAAGCACCAGCCCGGTGATGCCGCGGTAGTCCCAGGCGGCGCTGCGCGGCACGATGCGTGCCGGCAGCGCCGCGCGCAGCAGCGCTCCGGCGACGAACAGCAGTGGCATCAGCAGCAGCATCTGCGCGGTCATGGTGGCTTCCAGAGCACCCTTCACCGGCGGCATGCGCAGCCCCAGCAGCAGCAGCGCTGCCGCGCCGATGGAGCACGCCCGTCGCGCGCGACTCATGAGCCGAGCCGGCGGCGCAGATCCTCAGCTGCTCGCTGCGCATCGCCCGAGTCCAGGATCTCGACCAGCCGCCCGCGCGGATCCACCACATGGATGGCTGTGTTGTGCGTGTAACCGCCATACGGGTCCGGAATCACCGTGATGCCGAAGGTGCGCTTGAGCTGCAAGAGCGCGTCCGCGCTGAGCGGGCGGGCCGCCAGCCACCCCTGGCCGAGGTCACCGAAGCGCTGCTGGTAGGCTGCGAGCTGCGCGGGCGAGTCATGCGCCGGATCGAAGCTGATGCTCAGCAGCCGCACCCGGCCCGTGGCAATCGGCCCGGCGAGCAGCCGCTGCAACTGCGCGAAGTCGCCGCCGAGAGCCAGGCACACCGTCGGGCAGCGCGTGTAGATGAAGTCGACCAGCAGCCACTGTCCGCGGAAGTCTGCGAACCGCAGGCGTGCGCCGGATTGCGACTGCAACGCCACCGCGGGGACCGCAACCGGGTGGTCGCGCACCGCGATGCGGCGCGCGGTCTCGGTGGTGAACGCACGGAACCCGTCGGTCGCCGCACCGAGTGCAGCTCCGCCGGCGAGCACCAGCGCCAGGCTAGCGAGCAGCGTGCGCAGTGGCATTCCCCGGCGCTCCCAGCAGACCGACGATGATGTAAGTCGCGAACAGCAGCACGGCCACGATGACGAGGATGGCGCCGATCGATCCCACCTGGTCGTACGGCACCCACTGTGGCAGGTGTGCGGCGTAGCGACGCGGCGCGCTGACATGGCCGGCGGCGAGGAACGCGCCGACGAAGATCAGGCCGCCGAGCAGGTAGAGCGGCAGACCCAGCCTGAGCACAGCGCCGCCCGCCGGCCGCCGTGCGTCGATCAGGTGAAACATCAGCGCCAGCACCATGGGCAGTACGCCGAGCAGCAGATAGAAGTGGAAGTGGCCCGGGACCCACTGCGTGTTGTGCATCACCTGGTTCACGCTGATCGTGCCGTCGATGATAGCCGGCACGATGCCCGCGGCCCAGCCGAACATCGACAGCATGGCGAGCTGCGCCGGCACACTCCAGCGGATTCCGGAGCGATAGACGTTGGCGAGAGCCCCGTAGGCGGTCACCACGAACACCGGCAGGCCGCTCGTGTAGGAGATGATCTGGCCCATCACCAGCATCCAGTGCGGCATGACGTAATCCATCAGCAGATGATGCGGGTAGACGATCAGCACCATGACCGTGGTCAGCGCCCACGCCCAGAGGAACGGCCGCGAGACTGTCCACAGCCGGCCGCTGAAGCGCGGCAGCAGCTCGTATACGGCGATCACCGCCATGTAGATGCTGGCATTGATGAACACATGTCCGAAGAAGTAGATCAGGTTCTTGACCAGCAGCGCGTTGAGCGCGAGCGACGGCACGTAGGCGTTGATCAGGCACATCACCAGCACGATCGCGCCGCCGAGGATGCCGAGCGAGTTGACGATGACCACCATGGAGCTCGCCACCACGGCCGGCGGGTGCGTCTTGTCGAGGTCCCCGCCGAACAGCCACTGCAGCCCGAGCCCGCGCCCGAGGTTGCCGTAGCTGCGGATGATGGCGAGCATCGCATCGAGATAAAAGACCAGGAACCCGACCCCGATCAGCAGATACCCGACCATGAAGAGCGCGGCTGAGTTCACGCTCCACACCCCCATGGAATGCACCGGCAACGGGTAGAGAAACGTCCAGCCACCGGCGTAGCCGCCGATGAACACAGCCGCCAGTATCGCGAGCGCCCCGAGCATGAACAGCACGTAGTTCGCGGCGAACATCGCCACGTGCAGGCGCACGTACTTGCGCAGGAAGAACCACATCACCGCGCTCGACGCCAGGCCTACCGTGCCCACCATGCCCGCGCCATGCGCGGTCATCAGCTGGTAGAAGATGTCCGGCGGCACATTGATCCAGGTCCCCTGCGCCATGCGCATGATCAAGCCGAACAGCATCATCACGACGACCACCGCCAGCGCCGAGATGACATAGAGATTCAGCACCAGCCCTTCGCCGCGCGTCAGAGTCTCGTTATCCGGATGCAGCGCGCTCATGGCTTGTCTCCCGTTGCTGCCACCACCTCGAACTGGTTGGCCATGCCGTGGTGCGCCAGGCCGCAGTACTCCAGGCACAGCACGCGATAGAGGCCCGGCTTGGTAAAGGTGTAGACGAGGCGGTTGGTGAAGCCAGGCATCGCCTGGGTCTGAGCGACGATGCGGTCGTCCGGGCCGTAGATCGCAAAGCCGTGGTTGACATCGGCGCTGGTCACGTGAAACTCCACCGGCGTGCCGGCGGTGAGCCGGTAGCTGCTCAGTTGCCAGAACCACTGGTGCCCCACGACGTCCACGACCTGGGCACCCGCAAGCTGCGTCTGCTGATCCGGCACGGGAAAGGGGCGCAGGCTCGCGTACGTCACCCCGACACCCAGCACCAACAGCGCCACGAACCACCAGCGCCGGATGGCATACGCCCGCGTCTGGAGCTGCCTGGCATCGGCGCCGGGACTGGCCCCCGAGCGGCTGATGACGTAGATAAACACCAGCGCGACCAGCGCAATCCCGATCAGGGTGATCAACCAGACTTCGTCTTGTCGATTCATGGTGCTGCCCTATAAAAGATGTATTTCGTATACATGTTATAAAACCGGATCACCCCGTGGTCAACCGCGCCTGCCGGCTGCGCCGGCTTTGGCAGGACACCAAGGTGCAGCGCAGGCGCAGCCCCGCGCTGCGCCGCACCACGGGCTGGCCGATGCGACTCAGCCCGAGGCGCGTGGCGGCCGCGCGCCGGCCGCGCTCAGCGCCATCGTGCGGCGCATGAAAGCCTCGTGCTCGCCGATGCGGAAATCCGCCAGCACGGCGGCGCGGATGTAGCGTGCCTGGTCGATGAGATAGGTGGCGCGGCGTACGCCGAACCCGAGCGGACCGCGCACGTCGTACATACGGATGACGAACTTGTCGACGTCGGACAGCAGCCTGAAGGGCAGCTGATGCTTGTCGCGGAATGCACGGTGACTCTCAGGCGATTGCGGACTCACTCCGGCCAGGTCCAGCCCGGCCTCGAGGATCTCGCGATGCAGGTCGCGGAACAGGCACGCCTGGCGCGTGCAGCCGGAGGTGAAATCGGCCGGGTAGAAGTACAGCACGAGCGGTCCACGGCGCAGCAGTGTGCTGAGCGACACGGTCTCTCCCGTGTGGTCCGGCAGAGTGAACTCCGGCGCGCGCCCGCCCATCGCCAGCATGGCTTGCCTCCAGAGCGGATGATAACGGCAAATTGGAGGCTTGGGATGGCGATGCTAGAATCGCGCGCCTTGCAGAATGGGGCGGTAGCTCAGCTGGGAGAGCGTCGCGTTCGCAATGCGAAGGTCGAGGGTTCGATCCCCTTCCGCTCCACCACTCACAGTCGGTCCCTTCCGGTGCAGTCGTGATTTCCCACAGGAGGGCATGCGCATGAAGAGATTCCTCCGTCCGCTCGCCGGCGCGGCGCTGCTGCTGACCACCACGGCCGGCTTCGCGGCCGCACCGCTCCTCAAGGTCAGCAGGAGCGTAACCGTTGATGCGCCTGCCGCGCAGGTCTGGGCCAAATGCGGCAGCTTCGACGCCCTCGACCAGTGGCACCCGGCGGTCGCCAAGGTGACTCTCACCAAGGGCAGGAACAACGTCGTGGGCGCGGTACGTCACCTCGACATCAGGGGCGGCGGTTATGTCGACGAGGAGCTGCTGCACTACAGCGGCAAGGGCCATTACTACTCGTACCGGATCCTCGACAGTGTGCTGCCGGTCAGCGACTACCACTCGACCCTGAGCGTCAAGGCGGACGGCGCCGGCAAGTCGGTGGTCACCTGGACCGGTAGCTTCAAGCGCAAGGACTCAGGCCCCAACCCACCGGACAATGCCAACGACAAGGCGGCAACCGACGCGATCAGCGGCGTCTATGAGTCCGGTCTCGACAACCTGAAGAAGACCCTCGAAGCGAAGTGATGCGTTGAGACTTCAATACCTCAGCCGCAGCAGCCGGGCGCTGCCTAAGCTCGGCACGCTCACGATGTAGAGAAGGTCCGGCCCGGCCTCCGCGGCGGCGGGCGCCGGCGCGCTGCCCGCGAGCTCCACGAGGAACTCTCTGATGTCGGCCGCACTGCCCACGACCAGTATGTCCTCGCCCGCATGCGTGCGCAGGAGCCCCGCGGCCGCGGCCCGCGCGTCCGGCGAGCTGTAACGGACGGCGGCCGCGCGCAGCCGCTCCAGGAGCGGCGCGGCAGTCTGCTGCGCGCGCCGATCGTCGCTCACGTACACGGCATCGAGCCGCCCGGGACCTGCGGCGGCGCCGAACATCTGCGCGAGCCGCTGCGCACGCTGTTCGCCCTCCGCGGAGAGCGGCGGGTCGTCGATCGTGCCCGACTGCCTCTCGGCGGACATCACCAGAACCACTACCGTAGTGGTGGCGTTGCGCCGGAAGGCGTAGACCACACAGGCCGCCGCCACGGCCGTCAGGAGTACTACCCAGAACGGCGCGAGGAACGGACGGCGATGGCGCGTGATGGCCGGAGGGTCCATCGGCCAATCATAGTGTGGCGGACAGACCTGCGGGTATTTTGGCTGCAGAGCCGGTAATCTTCGCACTCCGAAGGCTCGAGGCCTCGGGAGGGGTCAATGCCGCCCGGCGGACACACGACGGTCATCCAGCGCATCCTGGAGCGGCGCGCCGAGCAGCCGCGCGCGGGCCACGAAGAAACCACCGCCACCGTGGCCGTGATGGTACGGGTCGTGCCGCCGCCGCGAGCGTTGCTCGCCTTCACGGAGCCGCGGCTGCGCCCGCAGATCGAGCGCCGCATCACTCCCGACGTGTTCGATCTCGAGGCCGCCGCCTCAGCTGCCGATGCGCTCAAGAGCTTCAACGCCGGCTTCTGTCCCGTTGTGTTCACCGACAGCCTCGAGCTGATACGCGAGTTGCGCGCGCACCAGACGCGCGCGCCGTTCATCGTTTACGTCGGCGCGCCGCAGGCCGGCCGGCGGCTGGATGCGGGCCTCGCCGCCGGCGCCGACGAGTGCATCGCGCAGGACGTCTCGGAGCACGAGCTGGATGCGCGCATCGCGAGCGCCCGGCGGATTGCCGAGCTCGAGTCGGTTCTGCGCCTCACTCTCGAGGAGAATCGCAAGCTCTCGGCGACCGACGATCTGACGCGCGTCGCGAGCCGGCGCTTCTTCAGCCGGAACTTTCCGCGCGAGGTCGAGCGCGCCGGGCGCTACGGCCGGGCGCTGTCGTTGATCCTGTGCGACATCGACCACTTCAAGAACATCAACGACACGCACGGCCACGCCTGCGGCGATCAGATCCTCAAGCAGTTCGGCGCGCGATTGCAGCAGGTTCTGCGCCGTGGAGCCGATTGGGTGGCGCGCATCGGCGGCGAGGAATTCGCCGTAGTGCTGCCCGAGACCGGCTACCAGCCGGCGCTGGAAGTCGCGCGCAAGCTGCGCATTGCGGTGGCCTCGAGCCCGTTCCCGAGCGATGCCGCGAGCCTCGAGGTCACGGCGAGTTTCGGCGTGTGCGCCCTCGACCGGGTCACGCCGCGCGAGCCGTCACTTCCCCAGCGCATCTTGAAGATTGCCGACGCCGCGCTCTACCGCAGCAAGCAGAGCGGGCGTAATCGCGTGACCGCCACGCGGCTCGACGCGCCAGCGGGCTGAGCGCAGGCGGCGCGTGCAGCAGCCGCGCTTGCCCATGCGCTGGCCAAAACTCGCGCATCGCGACGCAAGCCTTTGCCCGGGCTCGGCGTTTGGCCGGGCGCGCCGCCTCTGTCCACATGGTTATGCACAAATTCTGTGGATAAATGGCGGGGTGGAAACCCTCTCGCTGTTGTGTGAGACTGCGCGTCTTTCCCGCGCCGCAGGCCCGTAGCAGATGAAGAAGACCGGCACCGAACCCGGCACCTCGCCCGGGGAGCCACTTGAACGAGGGCGACTCGAGGCCGACGTGGCCAAGCAGCGCGTGCGCCTTGCCAAGGACGAACTGAAGCGGGCGCGCAAGCGCCTCAAGGAAGCCAAGCGCGAGGCGAAACGGGCACGCAAGCGCGCCGCGAGCGCCCGCAAGGCCTGGAAGCGTGCCCGGCGTGCGCGCAAG
>JASHTN010000039.1 GCA_030040525.1 Gammaproteobacteria bacterium
GGGGCTGCGTAAGGCGGCCCTCGCCGGGCGCGTCAATGGCAAGCTCGTCGACACCTCCTATGCGATCACGAGCGATGCGACCGTTGCGATCGTGACGGACAAGGACAAGGACGGGCTGGAGGTGATCCGTCACTCGACCGCGCACCTCCTCGCGCAGGCGGTCAAGGAGCTGTTCCCCGAGGCGCAGGTGACCATCGGACCTGTGATCGAGGACGGCTTCTACTACGACTTCGCCTACCAGCGCCCGTTCACGCCCGAGGATCTGGCGAAGATCGAGACGAAGATGACCGAGCTCGCGCAGGCGGACCAGAAGGTCAACCGCCGCGTCATGCCCCGCGATGAGGCGGTCAGGTTCTTCCGCAACCTGGGCGAGATCTACAAGGCCGAGATCATCGCCGGCATCCCCGAGAAAGAGGAGATCAGTCTCTACGGCCAGGGCAACTGGGTCGACCTCTGCCGGGGTCCCCACGTGCCCTCCACCGGCAAGCTCAAGGCGTTCAAGCTCACCAAAGTCGCCGGCGCCTACTGGCGCGGGGACTCACGCAACGAGATGCTGCAGCGGATCTACGGCACGGCCTGGCCCGACAAGAAGCAGCTAGATGCCTACCTCCACCGGCTCGAGGAAGCGGAGAGGCGCGATCACCGCCGCATCGGCAAGGAGCAGGATCTCTTTCATCTGCAGGAGGAAGCGCCGGGCGCGGTCTTCTGGCACCCGAAGGGCTGGACGGTGTTCCAGACGCTCATTCAGTACATGCGCGAGCGGCAGAGCGCGGCCGGGTACGAGGAGGTGAATGCGCCGGAGCTCATGGACGCTGCGCTCTGGCAGCAGTCCGGGCACCTCGAGAAGTTCGGCGAGAACATGTACCTCACCAAGACGCCGGACGAGCGGCTCTACGCCATCAAGCCCATGAACTGCCCCGGGCACGTGCAGATCTTCAAGCACGGGCTGCGCAGCTACCGGGAGCTCCCGGTGCGGCTCGCCGAGTTCGGCAAGGTGCACCGCTACGAGCCCTCAGGCGCGCTCCACGGCCTGATGCGGGTGCGGGCCTTCACCCAGGACGACGGCCACTGCTTCATCACCGAGGAGCAGATCACCTCCGAGTGCGTGGCGATCACGAAGCTCATTCTCGACATCTACCGCGACTTCGGCTTCGAGGAGGTCGCGATCAAGTACGCCGACCGCCCGCCCAAGCGCGTCGGCAGCGATGCCATCTGGGACCGGGCGGAAGCGGCCCTCATCGCCGCCTCCAAGGCCGCGGGCATCGACTACAGCCTGAACAAGGGCGAGGGGGCCTTCTACGGGCCAAAGCTCGAGTTCGTACTGCGCGACGCCATCGGGCGCGACTGGCAGTGCGGGACGCTCCAGGTCGACCTCAACATGCCCGAGCGCCTCGGTGCCTACTACATCGATGAGAAGAGCGCCAAGCGCACCCCGGTCATGCTGCACCGCGCGATTTTCGGGTCGCTCGAGCGCTTCTTTGCCATCCTCCTCGAGCACCATGCCGGGCGGCTGCCCGCGTGGCTCGCGCCGACCCATGCGGTGGTCGTGACGATCACCGACCGGCAGGACGAGTATGTCCTTCGTGTGACGGAATCCCTGAAAAATCAGGGCTTTCGCGTTGAATCCGACTTGCGCAACGAGAAGGTCGGCTTTAAGATCCGCGAGCACACGCTCCGGCGTGTTCCGTATCTTCTGGTGGCGGGCGACAAGGAAGTGGCCGGCAATCTACTTGCAGTGCGCACACGCGGCGGCAAGGACTTGGGGCTCATGAGCCCGGAGACGTTCGCCGAACGGCTCCGGGCCGAGCTCGACAGCCGCGGACGCACGAGTATGGAGGGTTGACGCATCATTGAGTATGGAGGGTTGACGAATCGCTAGTGCAACAAAGCGGGTCCGGCGCAACGAGGAGATCATGGCGCCGCAACTGCGTGTGATCGCGGCCGATGGGTCGCAGGCCGGGGTGATGTCCCGCTTCGACGCCCTGCAGATGGCGTCCGCAGCCGAGCTGGATCTGGTCGAGGTGTCCCCGACCGCAGAGCCGCCGGTGGTGCGCATCATGGACTACGGCAAGTTCCTGTTCGAGCAGAACAAGAAAGCCCACTCCGCCAAGCGCAAGCAGAAACAGATTCAGGTCAAGGAAGTGAAGTTTCGTCCCGGCACGGGGGAGTCCGATTACCAGATCAAGCTGCGTAATCTGACGCGCTTCCTCACCGAGGGCGACAAGGCCAAGGTGACCTTGCGGTTCCGCGGCCGTGAGATGGTGCACCAGGACCTCGGGCGCAAGCTCCTCGACCGGGTTTCAGGCGACCTCGCCGCCCATGCGGTGGTCGAGCAGAACCCGCTCCTCGAGGGCAAGCAGATGGTCATGGTGTTTGCACCGAAGAAGAAGTAACGATCTCGCAGGGCCTGCGCGGACCTCTCTGGAGGCGGTGCGGCGCGGTTGGATCGTTCGCCCGTAGCGGACGCGGCTGGCAGTGGTTGCCGGCAGGCGTCCTGTGAACGGGGCTACACAACGTGAGGAGTGATGTCGATGCCCAAGTTGAAGACCAACCGGGCCGCGGCCAAGCGCTTTCGCAAGACGGCGAAGGGCTTCAAGCGGTACGCGGCCCACCGCCGCCATAATCTCGGCCACAAGACCCGCAAGCTCAAACGTCAGGCGCGCTCGGGCGGCTCGAGCCTCGTGGACGCGACCGACCAGGGCCGCGTCGAGCAACTGCTTCCCTATCACCGTTAAGCCTGATCGAGTTTAAGCGAGTAACAGCATGGCACGAGTCAAGCGTGGCGTGACGGCCGGGCGCCGTCACAAGAAAGTCCTGGGCAAAGCGAAGGGCTACTACAACGCCCGC
>JASHTN010000040.1 GCA_030040525.1 Gammaproteobacteria bacterium
CGCCCGGCGCGCTTTGCCGACGTCGCGCACGAGCTCGAGGCGTGCGGCATGCCCTGGGCGCGCCGCTCGCAGGCGGCAGGCGCAGCGGCGGAGCCGACCGCGCCCGGGCTCGCGGTGCTGCTGCTCGACTCCCTGGGGGAGCTGCTGGACTTCTATGCGGCGGCGGACCTGGCGTTCGTGGGCGGGAGCCTCGTGCCGGTCGGCGGTCACAACCTGCTCGAGCCCGCCGCCCTGGGGCTGGCGATCCTGACCGGCCCGCACAACTTCAACGCTGCGGAAGTGGCGCGGCTGCTGGGTGCGCGCGGCGGCGCTCTCACCGTGCGGGACGCGCGCGAGCTCGGCACCCAGGCGAGCGCGCTGCTGGCCGATCGCGTCGCACGCGAGCGCATCGGGGCCCTGGCGCGCGACTCCGTCAACAGCAATCGCGGCGCACTCGCCCGGCTGCTCGCGCTCATCGAGCCGCTGCTCGAGTCGGCGGGCGGTTAGGACTCAAGGTGCCGTCGTCTGAACCCCCGGCGCGGTGGGCGCCCGGAGGGTGAGCCAGCTGTTGATCTCGGCGAGCTCCGTGCGATCGAGGTTGCCGGCTGCAAGTCGCAGCTGCAGCACGCTGACGATGTAATCGTAGCGGGCCGAGGCGTAGTCGGTCTGGCCCTGCACCAGAGTCTTACGCGCGTTGAGCACGTCGACCGCGACGCGCGTGCCGACCTCGTAGCCCGCCTCGGTCGCCTGCACCGCCGTCTGGTCCGACGCCAGCGCCTGGCGCAGCGCCTGCACGTGGGCGATGCCGCTGATGACGCCGAGATAGGCATCGCGCGCCTGGCGCTCGGTGGCGCGCGAGCTCTGCACCACACCCTCCTTGGCGGCGATCCAGCGGTACTGGGCCTCGCGCACCTTCGACTCCGTGTAGCCGCCGCTGAATATCGGCACCGTCACCTGCAGCGTGATCTGGCGGTCGTTGTTCTTGCTGTCGTAATTGGGAAAGTTGAAGCCGTCGAGGGTCTCGTTGGCGTCGGACTTGAGATAGGAGCGGCCGGCCAGCAGGTCGATCGTGGGGACGTGCCCGCCGAAGGCGATGCGCACGTTATCGCGGGCGATGTCCGCCGCGAGCCGGCTCGCAATCAGCGACAGGTTCTGGTCGAGGGAGATCTCTACCCAGCGCTCCTCGTTGGCGGGCTCGGGGCTCTTCAGCGGCATATCGTCGCCGGGCTTCTGCAGCGAGTCGTACTTCTGCCCGGTGATCTCCTGCAGCTGGTCCTCTGCGGTCGCGAGCGTGCGCTTGGCGGCGATCACGGCGGCTGCGGCCTGATCGTGCGCAGCCTTCGCCTCCTGCACGTCGGTAAGCGCGACCAGACCGACCGCGAAGCGCGTGTTGGCCTGATCGAGCTGCTGCGAGAAGGCCTCGAGCGAGGACTCGTTGGCTTCGACGCTGTCCTCGTCCGCGAGCACGTTGAAGTACGCCTGCGAGACCCGCAGGATCAGGTCCTGCTCCGCCGCCGCATAGGTCGCTTCCGCCTGCGCGACCTCGCTGCTCGCCTGTTTGAGCGCCACCCAGTTGGCCCACGAGAAGAGGTTCTGCTTCAGGTTGAGCGCCCACTGGTCCGTCTTGGTTCCGGCCACGACGCCGTAGGGCACCACGGTCACCGGGCTCGTGGGCGTCAGCTGCACGATCTGGTCCTCGTAGCCCGAGTTGTGATCGCGCGTCTGGCCCACCGTGCCGTTGACCTGCGGCAGCACCGCCGACCAGGCCTGAGGGCGCGCCTCGCGCGCTGCGAGGCGGTTGGCGTTCGCCTGGCGGATGACGGGATCTGCCTGCAGCGCATCCTGAAAGACAGCGATGAGGTCCTTCCCTCTCGCCGGGGCCGCCAGCGTCAGGGGCGCGAGGAGCGTCAATCCCAGAGTGAAGGCGCACCGCCGGGAATTGCTGATGGCCATGCGCGTGGACCCTAGAAGACGAACGCCGGGATCCGCGGCGCATTCACCAGCGGATCGATGACGGTCTCGAACAGACTCGTGGCGCTCCATGCGCCCTCGCCGACGCGCCGGATGAGGCGTGCGTCCATCACCGGGGGCTCGCCCACCACCACGAACAGGCGGCCGCCGATCCCAAGCTGCCGCTCGAAGCACGGCTGGTACTCAGGCAGCGATCCGGTCACAGCGATCGCCGCAAAGCGCTCACCGCCCGCGGCGGCGAGCGCGTCGGTGTTCACCACCTCGACATCGCTCATGCCGAGGGTGGCGAGATGGGTGCTGGCGAGGGCGGCGAGCTCCGGGAAGATCTCGAGCGTGCGCACCCGCGTGCCGGCGGCACGCAGGCAGGCGCTGATGAATCCGGAGCCCGCGCCGACCTCGAGCACGCGCTCCCCGGGAGTGAGCTGCAGCGCCTGCAGCAGCCGCCCCACCAGGCTGGGCCGCAGCATGTGCTGCCCGCACGGCAGGGGTACCTGCGCATCGGCCAGGGCCGCAAAGGACTCTCCCGGCGGGACGAACAGCTCCCGCGGCACCTGGCGCAGGATCGAGAGGACCCGCGCGTCCAGCACGTCCCAGGCGCGCACCTGCTGCTCCACCATCTGTTCACGGGCCTCGGCCGTCTGCATGTCTCGCCCTTCGATCTGACTTATTGCGGAACGTGTGAAAAGGCCGCAGAAGTTAAGGGTTTTCCGGCGCCGTGCCAAGCCGACTTGCGACGAGATATGGTGAAATCCCGACGGGGCGAAGGCGGCCCGCGCTATGCTTGCCCGCGCCTGCGTCCGCCGCCGCGAGAAGTCAAATCAGAGCGCCGGAAGGGGCGCGAAGGAACCCAGGCGGAAGGGCCTCGAGAAGAACCAGATGCTGCCAATTGCCGGGCTATTGTGCCTCCTGTTCGCGCTGATCGCAGCCCTGGTCTTCGGCGGCCTCTACGGATCCCAGCGCCGCGAGCTGCGCGCCCTCAGGGGGCTGTCCCGGCAGCTGCAGCGCATCGCCATCGGCGGGCGCCTCGAGGGCCGCATCGAGCTGCCGAGCAGCAAGCCGGAGGTCGCAGCGCTGGTCACGGCCGTCAACCACCTCTTGACACGCGCCGCAGCCGACGACGCCGGGGAGGCAGTCGCCGCGCCCAAGCTGTTCGCCGATCTCGGCGATCGCATCCACGAGGTGGTGCTCGTGCACCGCGACGTCATCCTGTACGCGAACCGGCAGTTCGCGAGCTTCGTGGGGGTCGACCGGGTCGAGCTCATCGGGCGACGCCTCGGCGACCTCGTACCGCCGGAATACTCGGATCTGGTGAACGACAACATCGTCCGGCGGCTGGCCGGCGAGCCGGCAGCCGAGCGCTACGAGATCGACATGGTGGGCGTGCAGGGCCAGGTGAGCCGGCTCGAGATCGCCTCCTCGGTGGTCGAGTACGACAAGGGCAACGCGCTGCTGATCACCGGCGTGGAGATCATCCCGACCATGTCGACGCCGGCGCTGCGGCTCGGTGCCCCCGCCGGCACGGGCCCGCCCTCGCCGCAGCTGCTGGCGCTCAACTCGCTCCCCGAGGCCATCATCGCGACCGACGAGCAGGGGCGCATCACCTTCATGAATGCCGCCGCCGAGAACCTCACCGGCAGCGATGCCGTGCAGGCCGCCGGCAGGATGCTCGAGGAGATCGTCAGCCTGGTCGACGAGACTGACCGGCGGCTGCTCGCCGACCCGGTGCACCAGGCGCTCGCAAGCGGCGCACCGGTCGCGCTCAGCCGGCGCGCCCTGCTGGTGTCGCGCGCCAACGGCAGCGAGCGCTCGATCGAGCTGTCGGCCTCCCCGATCCGCAATGACGCCCAGGAGCTGGTCGGGGCGGCGGTCTGGCTGCACGACGTCACCGAGCTGCGCGGCCTGGCACGCCAGATGTCATACCAGGCGACCCACGATGCGCTCACCGGGCTCGTCAACCGGCGCGAGTTCGAGCGGCGCACGACCGAGGCGATCGAGAGCGGCCACCGAGGCGACGGCCAGCACGTGCTCTGCTATCTCGATCTCGACCGCTTCAAGGTCGTCAACGACACGAGCGGACATCTCGCGGGCGACAGTATGCTGCGCGAGGTTGCCAAGATCCTGTGCGATGCGGTGCGCGACAGCGACACGGTCGGCCGCCTCGGGGGCGACGAATTCGGGATGCTGCTCATCGGCTGTCCGCTCGAGAAGGCGCGGCAGATCGCCGACGACGTGTGCCGCGCCGTGAGCGACTACCGCTTCGTGTGGAAGGACCGGATCTTCAACATCGGCGTGTCGATCGGGCTCGTCGAGATCTCGCGCGAGAGCGGCTCGCTCGAGGAGCTGCTCGCCGCGGCCGACTCGGCAGGCTACGTCGCGAAGAAGCAGGGCAGCGGCCGGGTCGCCGTGTACTCGGCACGGGATGAGGCGCTCGCGCGCCACAGCGGGGAGATCCAATGGCTGCAGCGCCTGCAGGGCGCGCTCAAGGAGAACCGCTTCCAGCTCTATCACCAGCCGATAGTGCCGACGTTCGGCGAAGACCACGGTCCCGCGATGGAGGTGCTCGTGCGTCTGCAGGACGAAACGGGCCGCGACGTGCCGCCCTCGGAGTTCGTGCGCGCGGCGGAGCGCTCTCGCCTCATGGGCCTCGTCGACCGCTGGGTCGTGCAGACGACACTTGCCGCACTCGGGCGCGGCGCGATCGCGATTCCGGCGCACCGCAGCCTCGCGATCAACATCTCCGGGCAGACGCTCGGCGATGTGCAGTTCCTCGAGTTCGTGGTGGAGTGCTTCGACTCCACGGGCGTCTCGCCGTCTCAGGTGTGCTTCGAGATCACGGAGAGCGCGGTCGTCGCAAACCTCGACCACGCCCGACGCTTCGTCGGCGTGCTGCACGGAATGGGCTGCCAGTTCGCG
>JASHTN010000434.1 GCA_030040525.1 Gammaproteobacteria bacterium
GAGATCGGCGACATGCCGGTGGCGCTGCAGGCGCGGCTGCTGAACGTGATCGAGGACCGGGAAGTGATGCCGCTCGGCGGCAGCAAGGTGGTGAATGTCGATGTCAGGATCGTGAGCGCCACGCAGCACGATCCGCTCGAGATGATCGCGCGCGGCAGGTTCCGCGAGGATCTGTACTACCGGTTGAACGGGCTCACCGTGCGCATGCCGCCGCTGCGCGAGCGCGACGATTGCGCCGAGCTCACCAGGAGGCTGCTGGCGGCAGAGACCGCCGGCGGTCCGCCGGTGGAGATCGAGCCGGCGCTGCTCGAGCGGCTGGTGCGCCACAGCTGGCCGGGCAACGTGCGGCAGCTGCGCAACGTGCTGCGCACCATGCTGGCGCTGCGCACATCGGACACGCTGGCGCTGGTCGAGTTCAACGAGGAATGGCTGACGGTGCGGGCGGCCGAGCCGCACGCGCCGGGCCAGGCGATGAGCACGGACGCGGACGGAGAGAGCGTCCTCAGCGACGCGGAACGTGAAGCACTGCGCCGGACACTCGAGTCCTGTCACTGGAACGTGAGTGCGGCGGCGGCGCGGCTGCACATCAGTCGCCGGACGATCTACCGGAAGATTCATCGACACGGGTTGCTGCGGGACGCCCAGCACCTCGCGGTGAGCACACGGGAGCCGGAGCTGAGCTCCTGAGCGTTCGAGGCGTCGTGTTCAACCCAATTTACGAGGCTTAGACCAACATGGCGACAACCAAGATACATCCGCTGGTTGATAACGGAGTGAAGCACGGCACGCCGGGCTTCACCGGGGGCACTCTCACCTGCAAGTGCACGCGCGATCCGGTGACGGTGCGCATCGCATCGAACGTCGCGTTCAACCACGTCTGCGGCTGCAGCAAGTGCTGGAAGCCGGCGGGCGCGCTGTTCTCACTGGTCGGTGTGGCGGGCCGCGACAAGGTCACCGTGACCGCGAACGCCAACAAGCTGAAGGTCGTCGACGAGAAGGCGCCCATTCAGCGCCACGCCTGCACCGGCTGCGGTGTGCACATGTACGGCCGCATCGAGAACAAGGATCATCCGTTCTACGGCTTCGACTTCTTCCACGTTGAGCTGTCCAAGGAGCCGGGCTGGGAGGAGCCCAAGTTCGCGGCGTTCGTCTCCTCGATCATCGAGTCCGGCTTCCCGCCGAAGCGCATGGGCGAGGTGCGTGCGCGGTTGAAGGAGCTCAAGCTCGACCCGTACGACTGCCTGTCGCCGGACCTGATGGATCTGATAGCGACGCACGCGGCGAAGGCCAAGGGCACCTACAAGGAAGCGTAGCCGGCTGTTGTGGCCTGCGGGGCCCCGCTCCTGGCGAGCGGGACCCCGTTCGGTGCCTGTGCATCTGTCGCGTTTGATCCGCCACCCGCTGCCGCTCAGGAATCTGCAGTCATGAAAACACGTGCCGCGATCGCCCACGCCGCCGGTAAGGCGCTCGAGATCGTAACCGTCGATCTCGACGGACCGAGAAACGGCGAGGTGCTGGTGGAATTGAAGGCCACGGGCATCTGTCACACGGACGAGTTCACCCGCTCGGGCGCCGACCCGGAGGGATTGTTCCCCGCGATCCTCGGCCACGAGGGCGCCGGGATCGTCGTCGACGTCGGCCCCGGCGTCACCTCGGTGAAGAAGGGCGACCACGTCATCCCGCTCTACACGCCCGAATGCCGCCAGTGCAAGAGCTGCCTGTCGCGCAAGACCAACCTCTGCACCGCGATCCGCGCGACCCAGGGCAAGGGCGTGATGCCCGACGGCACCAGCCGCTTCTCGCTCGGCGGCCAGAAGGTGTTCCACTACATGGGCTGCTCGACGTTCTCGAACTTCACGGTGCTGCCGGAGATCGCAGTCGCCAAGATCCGCGAGGACGCCCCCTTCGACAAGGTGTGCTATATCGGCTGCGGCGTGACCACGGGGATCGGCGCGGTGATCAACACCGCCAAGGTCGAGCCCGGCGCGAACGTCGTGGTGTTCGGGCTCGGAGGCATCGGACTCAACGTCGTGCAGGGCGCGCGCATGGCGGGCGCCAACAGGATCATCGGCGTCGATCTCAACCCGGCGCGCAAGGCGCTCGGCGAGAAGTTCGGCATGACTCACTTCGTCAACCCGAAGGAGGTGAGCGGCGATCTGGTCGCGCACGTCGTGGCACTCACCGACGGCGGAGCGGACTACAGCTTCGAGTGCGTCGGCAACGTCGAGCTGATGCGCCAGGCGCTCGAGTGCTGTCATCGCGGCTGGGGCGTGTCGGTGATCATCGGCGTAGCCGGCGCCGGCAAGGAGATCCACACGCGGCCGTTCCAGCTGGTCACCGGGCGGGTGTGGAAGGGCACGGCCTTCGGCGGGGCGCGCGGCCGCACCGACGTGCCGAAGATCGTCGACTGGTACATGGACCGCAGGATCCAGATCGATCCGCTCATCACGCACACCATGCCGCTCGAGAAGATCAACGACGCGTTCGATCTGATGCATTCGGGCGCCTCGATCCGCAGCGTGGTGATCTACTGAGCGAAGGATTATTCGAATGAGCGAGGCACTTTCGGGCGCCTGGCGGCCGCTGGGCGCCGCTGCCGCGCTTGCCGCTTCTTATGTGCTCGGCCAGGCAGCTCCGGCCGCGGAGGCTCCTGCGGGCGCCGCACGGCTCTACGTCTCGGACGAATGGGGCGGCGACGTGGTCATTGTCGACCCGCAGCAGGCGCGGGTCGTGGCGCGTATCGCGGTCGGCAAGCGGCCGCGCGGCATCGTGATCTCCCCGGAGCGCACGCGCCTCTACGTGGCGCTGACGGGCTCGCCTGCCGCGGGACCCGGGGTCGATGAGTCGAAGCTGCCGCCGCCCGATCACCGCTATGACGGCATCGGAGTGATCGACCTCAAGTCGCAGCGGCTGATTGACACCTATCCGAGCGGGATCGACCCGGAGACCTTCGCGCTGTCGCACGACGGCAAAGTCCTGTACGTGTCCAACGAGGACAGCGGCCAGCTGTCGGCGCTCGACATCGGCAAAGGGAGCCTGCGCATCACGGTGCCGGTCGGCACCGAGCCCGAGGGCGTAGCGGTGAGTCCGGACAATCGCATCGTGTACGTTACCTGCGAGACCTCCAACGCCGTCTACGTGGTGGATGCGCGCAGCATGAAGGTGCTGGCGCAGATCCCGACGCAGAAGCGTCCGCGTGCCATCTACCTGGCACACCGCGTGCACCGCGGCTATGTCACCGACGAGTTCAGCGCGGCGCTCACCGTGTGGGACACCCAGGACTACCAGGTGGTGAAGACCATTGAGCTCGGCGACCCGAAAGTCGTGCGTCCCATGGGCATCGCGTCCCCGGACGGCGGCCGGCGGCTGTACGTCACCACCGGGAGATTCGGCGCGCTGCTCGAGGTCGACCCGGAGTCCGGGCGCATCGTGCGCAGCATCGACAAGGTGGGAGTGCGTCCCTGGGGCGTGGCCCTGAGTCCCGACGGCAGCACCGCCTACACCGCCAACGGCCCTGGGGGCGACGTGTCGATCGTGGATCTCAAGTCCGGGCGCGTGCGGACCCGCGTCAAGGTCGGCGGCAGCCCCTGGGGCGTGGTGCTTGCGGTACCGGCTCCCTAGGCGGGAAGCACTGCGCGCCCGCGCGCCGCAGGTGGCCGGCGCTGCGCAGCCGGCCAAAGTCGCGCCTTTGGCCGGCGCAAACGAAGCCGCTGTGCGGCGAAAGCGCCGTCCGGCGACTTTCGCCCAGTTGACTAAGGCACGACGTGTGAGCTGCCGAGATCCTTCCAGCTGTAGCGCGGCACTTGCACCCACTGACCGTCCTTGAGCTCGGGCACCTTGTGCACCTTGGTCTGTACGACGGTCATCGTCCCGTTCTTGTCGTCGATCCAGAAGTCGATGTCGTAGATCTGGCTGGTGGTGCCGGCGACGCGGAAGTCGGTGCACGCAAAGTAGTGCCCGTTCTCATCGAGCTGCCGGATCGGCTGGTGCGTATCGATGAACTGCAGGTCGAGCATCTGGCCGGTCTTGTCGTCCTTGAGCTTGAAGATGCCGTTGTTCTTCGCCTGCGCGCTGAGTGCGCTCTGCTCCACGGCTGACATCACTTCCCAGCCGCGCTTGTTGGCGACCTTGCCGGGATGCTCGGAAGCCGGAATCCACCACCATGGGATCGGCTCGCGCGCGGTGAGCTGCCAGGAGCCGTCGCTCTTGACCGGCGCCTTGTAGATGCGGATCTCCTGCACCTGCAGCTGGCCGTTGCCTGGGGCCACCCAGAAGTCGATCAGGTAACGCTTCTGCGCGTCCGCCTGGTCGTGAAACTTCACGTCGGGAAAGAAGCCGTAGCCGTCGATGGTGCGCGTGAAGTCGATGCCGTCGAAGACGAGCTTGAGCTGCGCGCCGTCGAGGGCGTCCTGGAGCGGAAAGATGCCGCCGTTCGCCTCCGCGGTCGCGCCGATCACCCGCTTCACGACCTTCTCGGCATCGCTGCCGTCATAGTCCTGCATCGATTTCTCGGTGGACTCGACGCTGCTCGCGGCGATGAAGTCGCGCGCCTTCTGCAGATTCTGGGTCGGATTCTCGAGGAAGGCCTTCTTCGACCCCTCGCTGCTGAAGCAGTAGACCTTGCCGTCCTTATCGGTCCAGCTCACGCTGCAGTCCGTTACGACGTGCCGGCCCTGCGCGAGTCCCTCGGCGCACTGTCCGCCGAACTGCGCCTGCGAGACGGGGCTTGGACTGTCGGCGGCGAGCGCGGCGCCGAGCGCGAGCCAGCCGATGGTGCCGGCAAGTGCCGCGCGTGCTCCCGGGAGTACCCGCGGAGCGGAGTTGCTGGTGGTGCGTTGCATGGCGAATGCCTCGATGCTCTCGCTTATCCCGCGCAGGGCAATCCGCGGTGAGCGATGGTACTCCTGCCCCGCGGTGCTGTCGCCTCTAGAGGCTCAAGCGCATACCTGCCCAGATGGCGAGCGGCTCCGCGGGCGATACCGCGTTCTCGTTGGTCCAGTTCACGGGGTTGGGAATGAGGACGCCGCTCGCGGTGAAGGAGTTGCTGGTGAGAAAACCGGCCGTTGAGTACTGCCGATCGAAGAGGTTGACGATGTGCACGAAGACCTCTGCGTGCCTGCCCAGCCGGTACGTGCTCTCGAGGTTGGCCACGACGTAGCCCGGAATCCAGCCCGTTCCCTCGATATAGGCGCCGGTGGCGTTGGTGCCGCCGGCCTGGTTCGCGTTGTTCTCGTCTCCGTGCAGATATGAGCCCGACGCTGCGAGCACGCTGCCGCCGACGTGCCAGCGCGGAGTGAGCGCGTAATCGAGCACCAGCCGCCCCGTATGGCGCGGAACGAGCGGGATGCGGTCGCCCGGCGTCACGAGGATGTTACCGTTGGCGTCGGCAGTGCTGTTGGAAGGCGCGCTCACCGTGAAGCTCGACTGGAAGGTCGCGTCGACGTAGCTGTAGGCCAGGTGCCAGTTGAGGCCGCCCTCCTTGCCGCCGAGCGCGAGATCGAGTCCCTGTCGGCGCGTGGTGCCGACGTTGTCGAAGTAGCCGGCATTGATGGCCGTCGCGACGAACTGGATGTCGTTGCTGTTGACGGTGCGGAAGAGATCCGCGCTCCAGCTGAGGTGTTGATCCGCAGGAGTGCCGCGCACCCCGACTTCCACGGTGCGCGCAACCACCTGCTTGAGGCTCGGATCGCTGGCGAAGTCGTTGGGCAGACCGCAGGGAATGGCGGGATTGGCGCAGCCGAGCTCGACGACGGTCGGCGTGCGGCTCGCTTCGTTGTAGTTGGCGTACCAGGTGATCGCGGGATGCGGCGTCACGGTGAAGCCGAAGGCGGGGTTCACCCGGCTGAAGATGTGCTCGCCGGTGAGTGGGCTGGGTTCGTTGAATCCCGGTCCGAGGTCGGTATTGAGACTGTAGCCGTCGAGTGTCTCGAGGCTGTGGTTGTAGCGCGCCGACAGCGTGAAATGCAGCAGCATGTCGGGCGAGAGCGTATCGGTCAGGTACGTGCCGTAGCTGCGGTTGTCGCCGCTCATGGAGATCACTGTCTCATCGTTGAACGGGCTGACCTCGTAGATGAGCAGGCGCTCGGCCGAGAGTCCGCCGTACTGGA